>JAITJB010000151.1 GCA_031279155.1 Deltaproteobacteria bacterium
CGTTTTAGCTATCTTCTTTGTTTTTGGCCTGGGCTAGCCTTTGGCCGCCAGTGAGCTTAAGTCAATTAGGACGACTAAAGATACTAGCTAATTTTTTGACTTCACTTGCTAGCCGCCAATGAGCCCAAATTTTAAACTTGCCTTTGGAAAATTCCCCAGGGAAGTCTCAATTTTTCTGGGGCAGTCTAGAGCAATCTTCGGCTTTCTTGGCCAGTCTTGAGCTTTCTAAGGCAGTCTAGAGCAATCTTGAGCTTTCTTGAGAAATCAAGGCCGAACTTAATAATCTTGATTAACCTTGGCTAACCTTGGTTAATCTTGGCTAACGTGGGCTAACGTCGGATAACCTTGACTAATCTTTGTTAACGTGGGCTAACGTCGGATAACCTTGACTAATCTTGGTTAACGTCAGCTAACGTCGGCTAACCTTAGACCATAGCCGGACGGTCAGGTCCGAAATGGTCGGGTTTAGGGATTTAATCGGGCAAACAATAATCAAACAAAATGTTAGAGTTATCAGAGGGCATTTTCAGGCCCTGCGAGTTATTCTAAGTCCCTTTTGCTCGTTGGTCAAGAAAAAAAGTAAAGACCTTAAGGCTACGTCCGCATGGTGGTTTTGGGATCTAGGTTGACCGTTTGCCTTAAGATAACCTTGCATTAGAGGGCTTGGGGCATTGTTAACTGGAACCACTAATTCACAAAGTCAGCCAGGGAAATGAGGAGAGAGCATTTGGCCTCATAAACCAACCAGCGAAGCAATATTTAAACCTCAGACACATTATCAACTTAACTTATAGCCGCGAGGCCAAAAAACCTATCAGTTTGTCAGAAAGCCCCTGGTCACGAACAGGTAACAAGCCTTTTACTATCAGTCCCCGGTCTCGTTTTTTTCAAACTGGTTTTCCAAGCCGTGACCAGCCATTTGTAAGTCTCGGTATGTTGCCAAACTTAAATTTCCTCCGATTTTATCGTATTTGATGGTAGATTTCAAGGAAAATTTAAGGATGTAACAAAAAAATATGAGTTTTTCTTATCGTCCATATGGTGCTTCTCTTTAGTTCTGTATAGGTAAGAAATGAAATCAAGTAATTAAAAGTCTAAATATATCGTATATCATGAGCTTTGACAGTATAATTATAGGTCACATCGCATATAAATTCTCATAACAATAAACTTATAAGCCGAATAGAAATTGTAAATTAAGTCTTTATTTCGTGAGCCCAGTCGCCCACTCTTGTAGACTGACAAGAGCCCTGTGAATTTTAGCGAAAAGCGTAGATATTATATGATTTATAATAACTTATTATGTTATTTGATGAGGCAGCTAATTAAATTGACTTTACCAAAACCCGCGTCGCCAAAACCCGGGCTGGCCAGTTGGCGGTCCTTGGTTGTCAACGAAATATTTTATTGTAGTTTAAAGGTCGATGGGCTATAATTCGTCAAGCTTTCAGTTTGACTCTTTGTCAATCGCGGTCCATACCGTTGGACGAAGTTCTTCTATCCCTCAGAGCGAGCTAGCTTTAAAGGTTCTGGTTAAGGGGCTTGTTAAGAGTCAGGTTTTAGGTTTTGGCCGCTTGGCTTAGATCCTTTACTACCTTGGCTAAGGAGCTCGCTCTTTGAAATCATAAATTCCGCGACATTTCTCTAAGTCTCGGTTACTTATTTCTGAAAAAGAAAGGCTTGTTTATGGTTATTCTGGTTATCAATGCGGGCAGTTCCTCGGTTAAATTCACCTGCTTCGAAATGGCCGACAATAAAAAGGTATTGGCCACTGGCTTGGTGGAGCGCATCGGTATCGAAGGTACCAGCATGAAGTACACTAACCACAAGGGCGACGAGATCAAAGGCGAGGTGGATGTTAAAAACCCCACCGACGCCGTTAAGCTTATCTCTGAGCGGCTCTTGGACTCTAAGCATGGTGTGCTCACCTCTCTTTCCGAGGTCAAGGCTATTGGTCACCGCGTGGTCCATGGCGGCGAGAAAGTCAAGGATCCCATTATCATCACCAGCGAGGTTAAAGAGGTCATTAAGAGCTGCTTTTCTATGAGCCCGCTCCATAACCCCCACAACCTTAACGGCGTTGAAGCCTGCGAAGGCGTTTTCCCCGGCGTCCCCAACGTTGGCGTCTTCGATACCGCCTTCCATGCCACCATGCCTCCCCACGCCTACCTCTACGGTATCCCGTACAATTACTATACCGAAAACGCTGTCCGCCGTTATGGCTTCCATGGCACTAGCCACGCTTATGTCTCCAAGGCGGCAGCCGTTCTAGATGGTCGGCCCTATCAGGATCTAAAAATCATCACCTGCCACTTAGGTAATGGCGGCTCAGTTGCGGCCATCAAAGACGGTAAGTGCCAGGACACCTCCATGGGCTTAACTCCCCTAGAGGGTCTGGTCATGGGCACCCGTTCCGGCGATATCGATCCCGCCGTCGTTCTCTATCTGATGAAACTTAAAAACCTGACCCCCGACCAGGCCGATAATTTACTCAACAAACAGAGCGGTATCTTAGGTTTGGCCGGCATCGGGTCATCGGATCTGCGTGACGTGGAAACGGCCCAAAATAGCGGTAACAATCAGTGCCGTCAAGCTCTGGAAGTCTACGCCTACCGCGTGCGCAAGTACATCGGCGCCTACATGGCCGCCTTAGGCGGCTTGGACATCCTCGTTTTTACCGCTGGCGTAGGTGAAAACTCAGCTACCATGAGAGCCTCTGTCGTTAAGGGCTTGGACGGCTTGGGCATCAAGCTAGACGAGGCCAAAAACGCTGTCCGCTCCCCTGAGCCTAGGGTGGTCAGCCAAGATGATTCTCCGGTTAAAATCCATGTCATCCCGACCAACGAAGAGCTGGCTATCGCTGAGTTTACTCTCTCGCTAGTTAAGTAAGCTTTTTAGACCCATTTTAAGCCAAAACAAAACGCCTGGGCATTGACAGCTAGTTAAGGCCCAGGCGTTTTTTTGCTTTTTTTTGGTAAAAATTAGCGGTCCTAAGGGCGACGGTAGAGATCGAAAGCTTTAAGGCCATTTCGGCGGCCCCAAATTTTCCAGCGAAAGTTTCCCGATAGAATGTAGAGCCATCTAGGTAAACCGATTTTAACCAAGAGATCTGGCTGGCTGGATCCTTCTGAGATAGATTTGGCAAGCGTGGTTATGGCCCGGTCAAAGCCGCGAAAAAATAATCCCCAAGGAGCCGACTCCACAGCCGCCCCGCCGCCAAAGGCTAAACCTTGCCCCCACGTGAGGCTAGATTGAGCGGCGAGGAGCCGCATCTGATTCATAGCGAGACTTACGTGTTCTGGCTCCCAAAAGCCGCAGTTGATAACGGCGTAAAGGCGTGTTGATGGTCCTAAGGCTTTTAGAGAGGGGAGAATCTCTTCCAAAATGAACAGCATATGGGCCGGCAATGAATCGACATAAAGGGGCAAGATCCAGACAATAGCCTGAGAGTCAACTAAGCTTTCTTTAAGCTCGCTTATGACCTTTAAGCTGGGAGAGTGGGCGGCTATCAGCGAAGCCTCGATATTTTGCCCCTTTTCGATATCTGGCCTTAGGCGCTTTAAAAGGAGATCGGCGAATTGACCGCTGGCGCTGCCATTAGGCTTGGGGCTAGCGTTAATTATTAGAACTTTCACTTAGAATTTTCCTTAGCTAGGTTGTCTAGGTTATCTAGGGTTAGCTTGGTTATCTAGGACTTCTTTGGCCTCGGTAAGGGAATTGACAAAATCTACCCCAAGTAACTGGCCCCGGAAATTGGTGACATTGGCAAGGGCAAGGTCGCTGGCCGCGTTCTTTTCTGTTTCAGTCATGTTATGACTATAAAAACAGTAATTTATGCTTAGTTCTTTTTCAAATCTTCGTACATGGCGCATTTTATTATTAAAAGTAACAAAAAATGGTAGGATATAACCTATCGAGCGGTCGAAAACGGCTTTAACGGCCGGCGATAGCCCGCCAAAGACCAGCCGGCTTACCACCCAAAGCCGGTCGCTAGCAGCTAAGAGGCCGACAAAATCGGCCCCGCGATCGCCAATTAGGCAGCGACCGGGCGTTTTGACCCAGCAGCCAAAACAGCCCCGGCAGTGAGCCACCATGGGGAGAGCCGGAAAGATAGTCCAATCAGCGGGCCAAAAGGGCTTCGCTGAAGGAGCTATTGTCGGCTCTATTGTTGGATCGAAATCGTGGATAACCAAGGTTTGAGGCATATTAATTCCTTAAAAATTCTGAACGCCTATAAGGCTACTTACTAGGGTTTTTCTTGTTTTTGCTTTGCTTTGGCAGCCGCTCGCTTAGGCTAGCCGCAGGTTTATGTTTTAACAGAAAACAATCTCGTGGTAAACCTCCTGTTTCTTCTTGGAAGGGGCAGTCTAGATTCAATTTAACAAATACTTCTTTTTGCGGTTTTGTAAGTTCTTCAAGTAATGTAGCTGTTTCATAAATTTTTATCTTTAAATTATACATATGATAAAGTATTGATCTTGTATTTATATATGATTCATTTAGTTTTTGAGAAATACGCGTAAATATAACCTTAGATATAAAGGATAATAGCAGTCTGCCTCTGATTATTTCAGTATAATTTGCTTTTAACTGATCTAATCCAGCAAAATCTTTGTCCATATCAGATACTTGTTCTATAATTTCCCTATTATAATACAAGGACAAAATATCTTCAATTTTATGGTTATCAGAAGATAATATAATAAATTTACCTAATGTATCTAAATTTTGATTTATCTTTCTTAATCTATCAGGATCGTCTTCATATTTTTCAAATAAAATCTTTTCATCAACTGCCTTTTGTTGATTATCAAGCATAATATAAGCATATAATTGTTTGTCGTATACGGAAATTAAAACTTTTTTTCCATACAAGGGCTTGTCACTAAATGATAATGAATTTTCGGCAGACTGAAGATCTTGACCGTGAGTTTCTATAAGTTCCCTAAAATATTTAATATTAGGTATTTTAGTAATGAAAGATAAATTTGATGAGAGTAATTGAGATATATTTTCTAATGAACCATAATAAGAATAAATAATCGCTTGATTTATATTTATATCATAGATAGCCAAGTCATTTATAGTTGTAATTATAGCTAAATTATCAATATTAATATCAGGGTCAAAGTAAAAATAAATCGGTAG
>JAITJB010000180.1 GCA_031279155.1 Deltaproteobacteria bacterium
CCGCCGGAGATCTGAAGGACGACCGGGCCGGCTTGGGAGCGGATGTATTTTAAGTAGCCTATGATGGTCTCGGTATCAAGATCTTTTGCCCCGGGCCGGCCAGAAGAAGCGTAGCAAACCGGGCAGATGAGATCGCAGCGGTCGGTTATTTCGAGTAATACCGTACAGGGGTGCTGGGCGTGCTCAGGGCACAGCCCGCAATCAAAGGGGCAGCCTTCTTTGGCTTCTTGGTGGACCTTTACTCCCAAGGCCGGATCTTTGGGCCTTCGCCAATCTTCAAATCTAGGCTCCCCGCGCCAGATAACTTCAGACGTCTCCCCGTGATCGGGGCAAATGCGGCTCAGAAATATTTCAATACCCTGGCGGTAAATTTTGGCTGGTAAGACCTTAAGACAGACCGGGCAGAGGCTTTCGGTTGTAGATATTTCTTGATGGCCATCTTTCATGATTCATCACGGCCCAAGGTCGGATCGAGCCCGTGCTCGGTTATGAGAGATAAAGCCTTAATATAAGTGTCGCCCACTAGATCGGCGCACTGAGCCGTAGGCGCGGAAGTTTCTAAATTAAAGGCCGCGCCGTAAGAGTCAAAGATAGCCTTACAGGTCGGGGCAATTTGCCCTTTAAGCTCCTCTTTAACAAACCAGCCAACGAGAGCTTGTAAAGGCAGGCGGTGACCTAAAACCGGCCTTTCATCTTCTAGCCCTTTACCCACGTGGAGACTTATGAGGCACAGCCCGCCGGTTAAGGCCCCGCAAAGAGAGCCCGATGAGGCCCCCATGGCTAGGCCAGATAAGGATCTGATGAGATCAGGGTTTTCGCGGCCCATAACCCTTAGGCCCAAGATGACGACGATTTGGGCGCAGGTGTAACCCTGACCGGCCAGTTCTAAGATATCCATCCTGGTATCTTCGTCCATATATTCTCCAAAATTTTTTTCTACAGTTTTTGGTTTTCTCGTGGCTCTTTGGCGGCTATGACCATGAGATAGCTCATGGGGCGCTTTGGGTAGCTTAGATCGCCGCCTAGGTCGCTATTTGGGTCGCTATTTGGGCTGCTCCCGAGGCCGCCCTCTAGATTGCCACCAAGGCCCCCCCCTAGATTGCATAGTTCGTTTAAACCCTCGCGGCCGTAAGCCCAAACCAGGGCGGCGGCTAGGCTATTTAACTCAGCGAGGCAATCTTTAGCTGAAATTATCTTAAAGCCGCCGCCAATAAGAAGGCTCAGTATCTCAGGGGCGGTTATGGCCCCTTTAAGGCAGGAGCCATTGGCAAGGTTATCATCTTGGTTTTTGGGGCCTTTGGGGTTTTTGTGGATTAAAGAGGTATCATTTCTAGCCGGGCTTTTGGTGTTATCAGGGTTATCAATACTACCTTGGGCGATCAGATCGCTATAGACCAAAAGGCCATTATCTTTTAGGACCCGCCAAAATTCCGCCAGTGCTCTTTTTCGGCTGCCAACTAGATTGAGCACGCACTCGCAAAAAATCCCGTCAGCCGTATTACTTTCTAGCGGCATGTCGTCTAAACTAGCTAGAATGGTTTGGGCGTTTGAATCACAGCTTTTTAATATTTTGGGATCGCTATCTATTCCAATAGCTCTAAAGCCTCTGGCCGTAAAAAGCTTCAAGCTTTCCCCTAAACCGCAGCCAGCGTCGATTAAAACGGCGCCTTGAGGAAAGGCGCATTGTTCTAAGGCCTGCTCGGTTAGCTTTAGCCCGCCGGGCCTCAGGGCCGGGCCGCAGACGGCCATGAGCTTGCCCCAAGAATGTTGCGGGATGCCTTGTTGCGGGCTAGTCATTGGCGGGCTACTCACTTATCCTCCAAGAGCTTTTCGACCTCCAGCATCTTGCCGCTTGAGAGTTCTTGATCGACTAAGATCGTCCCGCAGGTCGGGCAGCCCGGGAGTTCAACAAAAAAGCTGGCGCCCATGTACTCGACATTAACTGATACTCTCTCTAAGGGTTTATTGCACTTAGGGCAATACCAGCCTTCGGCTCCAAACTTTGAGAAAGCATGGGCCATTAAACTCTCCCCCCGGTTCTAGCAAAACCCTCTGAGCTGGCCGGGCTTTCAGCCCCCTCGCCAGGGACGTTTGGTAAGGTCATGCGGTGACACCAGGCCCGGTGGACCAGGTATCTACCGTCAGCTTTAAGCTCGTAGTCCACCCAAAAGGTCACTTGCCTAGGTCTTAAGCAGGCTATGGAGTGACCGCTTTCAGGGTTAACGAAGGTCGGGCCGTTTTTAGCGGCATGCTCAAGGACCATAGTTACGTCGGAAACTAAGATCCTTTTGGCCTCAAAATCTTCCAGCACCGAAGCTGGGATGTCTATGGCGAGGTTCATTTGGGGGGCCTCTTGTAAATTTTCTGGGATTATTTCTTGCCAGAGCTCGGTTAGCATTAACCGTCTCAGGCGCAGGCGGTTTTCCCGGCGCTTAGATATGCCAGGGGGTTTTGGGGCGATTAAATCGTCTTCTTTTGGGGGATCAAATAAAAGCTCCAAGGGATGGATAGATCTCTGACCGCTGGCTAAGAAGCGGTCGCGGCACATGATGCACCAGGCTATAAAGGCCCCGTTAGCATCTTTAAAAATGGCGTTTGCCTCCATGACCCTTTGGGAGACAAACTTCTGGCCCATCTCAGGGAAGGCCTGGTCAACTAAGCCGCCGTAGCCGCAGCACATAGTAAAGCGGCGGGTGTATTTTGGCTCGATATAATCTTGCTTTAAGCTTTTTAAGATAGATCGAACCCCATCTTGGCCGGTTTCATCCAAGCGGGCGGCGCAGGGGTCGTGGATAATGAAAGAACCCGGGCGAGCGCTAGATTCTTTTGGGAGCGGAAGATCTGCTAAAACCTCCCAAAGGCCAATGGTTGGAATCTGAGGTAAACTCCCCTTAAACATCAGCTGGCAGGAGGGGCAGGCGAGGATAACCTTGGGTGCGCCAAGCTTTTGATGGGCGCCTAGCATGGCCTCCGTGGTCTTTGAAGTTAATATGGCCCGGCCAGACCAGCGGCCCGGCGCCCCGCAGCAGCCGGTCCAAATCCCCACCCCGCCGTCAAGGTGACTTGTGAGGTGACGATATAAGCTGATGGTAACGTCTGGCAGGGAGGCCGGCAGCTGACAGCCCGGAAAGAGAACGTACTTACTGTCCTGGCTGCCTTTTTGGGGCCTAATGAAAGCTACTTGCGGGGAATTGGAAAATACCTGATCTTCTAAGGGATACTCGTGGCTACTGACCGGCATGTGGTTAGTGGCCACCATGTCCAAGCGGCACAGATCGACAAAGCGGCCTAAATCGGCTCCGTTAGGGCAGATCTGACCGCACAGGCCGCATTGGGCGCAGCTATTAATAAAGCGGTTGGAACTGCGGTTACCGAAGGCGGTAATGATGTTATTGTAAAATTCTCTAGCAAGCTTCTTTGGATAGCTCACTCTATCTTGCAAAAACGGACAGGGCGGAAGGCAGGCTAAGCATGAGCAGGCTAAGCAGCGCTTAGCCTCATTTATGGCATCTGTTGCCGTTGGGTTTAGGGGATCGGCGGGACTTACTTCCGGGGCGCTCTCACGGTCATTTAGATTAACATTTAGGATGGATTCAGTTATGGCCTCTTTTTCCCTAGCCGAGGAGGGATTTACCCCCTGAAAGAGGCGATCTAAGGAGCCGGCGGCTATCTTACCAGCTTTTGTGGCTTCGATGTGAGGATTAACTAAATTAACTGGGCTAATAAAAAAATTAGCCCGGCTTATGGCCATGGTCACGGGATCGGGCGCGAGATCGGACTCCGTTAATCCCAACATTTTTGGCTCGATAGCTGGATCGTCAAAGCCAATGAAGACGGCTTCAAAGCCAAGAGCCTTAAAGTCATCAGAAATTTTAGCCAAACTTAAAGGACCATCTAGCTCAACAAAGTTAATTTTTAAGCGCTTTAATGATTCTATGGTTTCTTTAAAGACTTTTTCGGGAAGCTTTTCCTCAGGTAGTTTAATGAGACTCCCGCCAATGGGGCCTAAATGGTGGATAACAGCCTTATGGCCCTTTTTGGCTAGTTCAAAGGCGGCGACCAGCGATGATAAGCCTGAACCCAAGATGGCCGTCCGATGGCCGGTACCAGGGAGAGGATAGGGTTTAGTGGCCTTACCTAAGGTTACGACCATCTGTTCAAGGAAGGGTAGGTTTATTGGGCCGCCAAGAGAGCCTCGGAGGCATTTTTCCCGGCATGGGCCCTCGCAGAGCCTCCCGGTTAAGGCAGCCAGAGGCAGAAATCTCTCTAAGGTCTTTCTGGCCTCATCGAAGTGGCCCGAGCTAACAAGACAAGCTACGGCCCCGGCCTCCACGTGAACGGGACAGCGGCACTGACAAGCTGGCGGGGCGTCTTGGGTGCAAAGTTTTTCGAAGCTCTCAAGTTCATGGTGTTGCATAGGCGGCCTGGCTAAGAGTTTATTGTATTTTAGCAATTAAGCCTGTTAAGGTCAAAAAGCTGAAGCTTTATGGGTCTTACTTAGAAGTAAGACTTTGGCCTAAAGATAAACGGCCCCGGACGCCGGTTAAGGGCGGCAGGGGCCGTTTTAGCCCTGATGGCCTAGGGCCTGTTTAAAGCAAAAATATGGCTACTCCTTGTTCTGGATGGCCTCAAGGACCCTAGCCGGGAGAGCCGGAATGCGCTTAACCCTGGCGCCAGTGGCGTTGTAGATGGCGTTTAGGATAGCCGGATGGGGAACGCACAAGGGGATCTCGCCCACGCCAGCCGCGCCAAAGGGCCCGAACTCGCGGGGATGCTCAAAGTACATGATCTCGATATTGTCGGGAATATCTTTGGCAAAGGGGAAACCGCCGCCGATCATGGTTTTGTGCTTTTCGATGTCCTCGAAGTCTTCGGTTAAGGCCAGACCAATGGCCTGGGCCACGCCGCCCCAGAGCTGGCCATCGACGATCAAGCGGTTATTGACCTTACCAATATCAACGGCAAAGGTAATCTTATCGACTTGAGTCTTACCAGTAGCCAGTTCCACGGTGATCTCAGCTAGGCAGGCGCCGTACATGTAGACCATGAAGGGTTTCCCCTGGCCTAGCTCGTTTAAGGCCTCGCCAGGCACCGAGAAGGTGCCGTCATATTTAGTGGGAACGCCGGCGGCTGTGGCCTCTTGGTAGTTCATATAGCCGCCGTCGGGCTTTTTAAGGCCCTTTAACATGTTCTCGCAGGCAACCCTAATGGCCCCGCCGGTCATGACCTGGGAGCGCGAGCCGCCAGCCGGACCGGAGACCGGGTTACGGGTGTCAGCCCAGGTGAACTTTAAGCGCTCAGGGGCGACATTCATGGGCCGTAAGCCCTGGTGGGCCGTACCCACAGCTCCCATGTCAGCGCCCTGGCCGTGATCTTCCCAAGCCGTACAGACGGTGATGGTCTCATCAGGGTGGAGCTCAACATAGGCGTTAGAGGAGTCGGCGCCGTCGAGACCGCAGCCGTATGAACCAACGGCTAGGCCCACGCCCTTTTTATGGGTGGCCGTGCTCTCGTCTTTGGCTTTCTTTAAGGCCGCGTCGTACTTGGGCTTTAAGGCCTCAAGCATTTCAGCGTATGAATATGAATCTAAAACCTGACCGTTGGGGTTAGTGGATCCGGGCCTATGGACGTTTTTGTACCTAAACTCCCAGGGGTCCATGTTGAGTTTAGCGGCCATTTCATCGGCCACAATCTCGCTTATCAGTTGGGCCTGAGTTCCGCCGTAACCGCGGAAGGCCGAGCCCCAAGCGTGGTTGGTGCAGATGGTGCGGCCCTCGCCGCGAATGCTGGCAATATCGTAAGCCGCGCCCATGAACTGGACGCCGCGAACCGTCAGTAAATCGCCAAACTCGCAGTATGGCCCGTGATCGACGTCGTAGTCGGTTTCCATGGCCAAAAGCTTGCCGGTTTTATCAGCGGCAAACCTTACGGTGCCGTAGAAGGGCGAGCGCTTACCGGTGTACTGCATCTGCTGGTGGTAGTTGAAGACCAAGTAGCAGGGGCGGCCGGTAGCGGCCACGCAGACGGCCACGATGGCCTCATTGGTGGGACTAAATTTGTAGCCAAAGGTCCCGCCCATGGGGTTACTGACCAGATGAAGTTTATCATCGGCTAAGCCTACGCCCTCGATGATCATGACCTTGTGGAGGTGGACGCCGATACTCTTGGAGTGGACGATGACCGCCCCATCGGCGTTAATGTAACCAAAAGCGCAGTCCGGCTCTAACGGCATGTGGGGGGTACGGCTGGTAATGATGGTATCTTCCGCGACCACCACGTCATCGCGAGCAAAAATGGGCGCGCTGTCCTCGCCTTTGACCAGTTTTTGCGTGTAGTAGTGGTTGGGGGTGCCGGGGTGGATCTCGATGGCGTCCGGGGCCTTGGCCGCCGGGACGCTTAAGTAGGCCGGAAGGACTTCTAAATCGACCTTAACGGCTTCAACGGCAGCTTTTGCTTGTTCTTCGGTGGCCGCTGCAACTACCGCGATGGCGTCGCCGTATTGGAAGACCTTAGTATCGCATAAAATGGGCCTTTCTTTGCCGTCGCCCTTATTGGAGGGGAAGGCCAGGCCGTTAATGCGGTTATTACCTTTGACGTCTTTGTGGGTGATGACTTTAAAGACGCCAGGCATCTTCTCGGCTTCGGAAATATCGATGCCCTTGATGTTGGCGTGGGAGACCTTGGCCTGGACCAGAGCCAGCACCAGGCGGTTGGGGGGCAGCTCTAAACCTAAATCGCCGCCGTATTTAAGCGTTCCAGTGACTTTACCCACAGCCGTCGGGCGCGGGTACTTGGAATCTAAGCCCCAAATGTGGCCGTCAGAGGGGAGCTTGTAATCAAGATCATCGGCCTTAATCTCGCCGCGCAGGACCTTTGCGGCGTCGATGACCGCGTCCACCAACGGGATATAGCCCGTACAGCGACAAGCGTTGCGGTTTTTCTGGAACCAATCGCGGACCTCCTCGCGGGAGGGATTGGGGTTTGCGTCCAAGAGGGCCTTAGCTGAGACGATAAACCCGGGCGTACAGTAGCCGCACTGGGCCCCGCCGTGTTTAATCCAAGACCTCTGAATGGCGTGGAGGCTGTCTGGTGTACCAATGCCCTCAATGGTGAGGATTTGGGCCGCGTCTGGCACCCTTTTCATCTTAAGGACGCAACTGCGAACCAGTTTGCCGTCCACGATGACGTTACAGGCGCCGCATTGACCTTCACCGCACCCGATTTTAGTGCCCAGAAGGTGAAGCTGTTCCCTTAAAACTTTGGCCAGGCTAGCTTCCTGATCGACAAAGATATTGTGGGGAACACCGTTAACATAGATAGTTTTTTGAATCATTCACTCGACTCCTTTGTTTCGGTGAACGGGCCGGGGCCCAAAATAACGAATCATCAAAAGCAAGAAATTGCTGCTCTCCCAAGAACTAGATTTTTTTTTAGTAACTTCGGTCCATTAGGGAAGACCATGTCGGTTTAAAGATTCCTAGCCATGGCGCCTAGGTAAGGGTGGAACGAAGCTAGTAAGCGCTTCAATTGGTAGTTGGGTAATTTTAAGCTTGGCTTAGGTTCTGTTGTCATGGTCAATTATTTGGCTGACCTTTGACAAAATGAATTTATTATCTTGCCGGGCGGTTTAAGCCTAAATTATCAGATTTTAACCTGTAAATCAACCTTCCTAATTTGACAAAACCACCAATTTTAGTACAAATTTAACGAGTTACCTGTTGCTACACATGATGAAACTTCACGAGCTAATCATTTTACATCATGTTTGGTGGCGTTTAGTTGTGCCAACAGGCTTTTTATTCTGTCAAATTTTTTTTGACCTTTTTTCGTCATTTCTTGACACGTTGGGTCTTTCTGGTCCTGGCCGGGCTGTGGAAATTTTAGTTAAGTACGTCAATTTTATTATAAATAAAATTATAATATTGTAAATTAATTATTGAGACGAAAGGGCCGGGAGGCCTCAAAAGGGCCAAATAATTGGACAAAAAGTTTTTGGCCAAATTTCGGCCCTGATTTTATGTGATCTTGGGCGAGGTTAGGAGGCCCTGAACGGCCCTGAACAACCCTGAACGGGCTTGAATGGGTTTTGAGGGGTTTGAACAGGCTGGAATAAGATCGTTCGGGCTTGATCATGAACGTTCGGCCTTGATCATGAGCGTTCGGGTTTGGTCGTGATCGCTTAGGGCGTAGGGCCGCTCCTTTGATAAATCGTAACATCGTAACCAGGCAGATCTGTTTTTTACCTAAGCTAGCGTTATGGCCTAAGACTATGTTAAAATTAACTCAAAGCCTAAATCTAATTCTTTGGCGTCCCACCACGGGCGGTTAGGGCGCTAGGATATAGGTTGGGCAAAGGCCTTGCCCATGCGC
This sequence comes from Deltaproteobacteria bacterium, assembly GCA_031279155.1. Lineage (GTDB taxonomy): Bacteria > Desulfobacterota > Desulfarculia > Adiutricales > Adiutricaceae > JAISWF01. The sequence continues at coordinate 8,371 of JAITJB010000180.1, forward strand.
CTTTCGTTTAGACGCCGGGGCTTGTAAAAGCTCTGCATCTGGTTATTGGCCGGGGTTTGTAATTTCCGAATTTAGAATCCCCGCAGGCTTCTATTGCGCGCGGCGCGACCCTGCGGCTCGCAGGCCGCAGGGACTTACAGGCGTCTAGCAAGTTTTTGGCAAAATAAAAATGGCCAATTCCTTGGCCCTTAATTAATAATCACCCATACTTAATTTTGATTAAGTATGGGTTCTGGCTATTTAGGTAATAAATTATTTAAATAGCCTAGATATTGTGAGTTTGACATCTATGAAGACGATTAATACTGTTGACGCGGTCGGGACGGTTTTGTGCCACGATCTGACCCTCATCGTCAAAGATAACGTTAAGACTACGGCCTTTCGCAAAGGTCACGTCATTAAGAGCGAAGATATCCCGCTTCTTCTTTCCATGGGCAAAACTAGGCTTTTTGTCTGGGATTTGGGCGATGACATGGTCCATGAAAACGATGCGGCCAAAAGGTTAGCGGAAATATGCGTGCCGGAGGGCTTTGTGGCAACGGAGGCCAAAGAAGGGCGGGTATCTTTTTCAGCGGCTATCGACGGCCTGTTTATGGTCGATCTGGCTAGGTTAGAGGCGGCAAACGACTTTGAGGAGTTTTCGGTCGTAGTTAGATCTAGCGGCAGCCCGGTCAAAAAAGGCCAAAACGTCGCCGCCGTTAAAATCGTCCCCTTAGCCGTGCATTCAGATAAGATAGAACAAGTAAATCTTAAGTTAGGGGGCCGTCCCTTAATGCAAATTCGGCCCTATCTGCCCCTTAAGGCCGGGATAGCCGCTACCGGCAGCGAGATTTATCACGGTAGGATAGTCGATCAGTTTACTAAGGTCGTTGAAGATAAATTGGCCGATTTTGGGATATCAGCCCCCCATAAAACCATCTGCGACGACAACATGACTATGATCGTTAACGCCATTAATGGGTTTATCGAAAAAGGCGTCGATCTAATCATCCTAACCGGGGGCATGAGCGTAGACCCTGACGATCTAACGCCCGGGGCCATTAAGGCCGCCGGGGCCGAGTTGGTCTCCTATGGGGCGCCGGCTCTACCAGGAGCCATGTTTTTGGTGGCTTATATCGGGAAAGTTCCGGTCTTGGGCCTGCCTGGCTGCGTGATGTTTGGTAAAAGGACGGTTTTTGACGTAATCCTCCCAAGGATTGCCGCAGGCTTAAGGGTCACTAGAAGAGAGATTCGCGGCTTAGGCCATGGGGGCTTGTGCTTGGAGTGTCCGACTTGTATCTTTCCAGCTTGTAGCTTCGGCCGGGGCTGGCCGTATTCGCTGTAGTATTTTTATTAAATTTTGAGGTTTATCTATGGGAACTTATAGGGCGGCTGTCATTACAGCCAGTGACAAGGGTAGCGAGGGCTTGCGCGAGGATAAAAGCGGGCGGATTGTCTTTGAGATGTTAGTTGAGGCCGGCTATGAGGTGGTAAGCCGCAGCATCCTACCTGACGAAAGAGATAAGTTATCGGCGGCTATGCTTAAATTGTGCGATAGCGGCAAGATCGATCTCATCGTCACCACCGGGGGGACGGGCTTTTCGCCTAGGGACTACACCCCGGAAGCTACTTTAGACATCTGCCACCGCCAAGCACCGGGTTTGGCCGAACTAATGAGAGCCGAAGGGCTCAAAAAAACTCCCCGGGCTATGCTCAGCCGGGGAGTGGCGGCTATAAGGGGTAGGACCCTGATAATAAATTTACCCGGAAGCCCCAAAGGGGCTTCGGAAAATTTAGGCGCGGTTTTGCCCATCTTAGACCACGGCCTTGAAGTGCTAACCGATAAGGGCGGGGAGTGCGCCCAGCCCTAAGGCTAAATCATACTTCAAAGCCAGGCTTTAAAAAAAACTATCCTGAGCTTTTTTTGGTTGGATCTAGTTGGAGCTAACTGAGGTCACGTTGGACGTAGGTTCGGTACCTTCTTGCGGCTCGTTTATGATGGCTTGGATTTCCTTTAAAACCTCACTTCCGCCTTGGCTCTCAAAGGTCTGATAGACCGGAAGCATAGCCTCATACCAGATAACTTTATCGATCTCAACGATTTCCATGCCCTCATCTTGGAGTTTGGAGATAAACTCAGCGTTTTGCTTGTCAATTAGGTCCCGCTGGTACTCGCGGGCCTCATAGGCTGCTGTTTCAATGATTTTTCGTTGTTCTTCCGTTAGCTGGTTCCAAGCCGCAGCGCTAAACAAGACCGGGGTGGGAGAATAGAAATGGCCTGTTAACGAGCAGTATTTCTGGACCTGGTAAAACTTTGAGGTGTAGATGATGGGTACGGGGTTTTCCTGGGCGTCTAGGGTCTTTTTTTGGAGAGCGGGGTAGAGTTCGCCAAAAGAGAGCGGGTAGGGTATGGCGCCAATGGCCTGAAAACTAGCCTTGTGGATGCTGTTTTCCATGGTCCGTATTTTCATGCCCTCCATGTCCGAGGGAAGGACGACCGGCTTTTTGGAGTTGGTAATATGGCGGAAGCCATTTTCAAAGAAAACCAGGCCGATAATGCCCTGGCTAGCCAGAAATTTTAAGGTCTTCTCCCCGAAGGGACCATCTAAGACCCGCCTGGCCGTCTTGGTGTCAGGAAAAATAAAGGGCAGATCGTAAATCAAAAAGGCGTCGGTAAAGCCGGCTAAGGGGGCCGTGGATATAATAGCGAAGTCTACAGAGCCCTCCTGG
>JAITJB010000250.1 GCA_031279155.1 Deltaproteobacteria bacterium
GATCAAAGCGGGGTCCACTTTATAGGTTCCCGCAGCCTGCATGATCAGAGGCCTGAGTTTATCGATATTTAGCCGGCGGAAGGGCGCTAAACCTGAGCTCACGGTGATTTGCATCGTAAATAATCGATAGCGAGGATCGGCCGGAGCGTCGGTCAGATGGATAACGCCTTTGTCATCCTTAAACATGTAATAGGAGAGTTCCACAACCTGCTCGCCAGGGGCTGTAGCCCGGGTAGGCTGAGCCGGAGCGGGTTTTGTTTCTTCTTTTTCCTTTGGCTTTTGTGTGGGCTTTGGCGGCTCAGGCGGCGGCGAAAACATGGCCTCGCCTAGCGGTACAGTGCCTAGAGGCGGCGCGCCATTAGGCACTGGCTCACGGAGAAAGTAGGGTATCTCCTCTTCTTGGGCCGGCGGCACAACCCAATAAGGCTGACCTGGCGGGGCTGAGTCGCTGGGCGTACCCAAGGGCGAGTGCTCCAGAGGAGATCCGTCCGGGGCCGTCCCAATTTGTTCCTCAGGGGCGAAGGACAGATAATCGCTGGCCAAAGATGTAACCGGTGAGGCCGTGATTAGAAAAAAAGCCCCCCATAGCCACAAAAGAAATTTAAAAACCAAAAAAGAGCGGTTAATCATGGCAGGCGACCGTATTGATGGAGCCAGAGGTCGCGGTTTTCCACGGAGCTAAAATATAAAAGCTCGCCGCCCTTGACGATGGTTATGGCGTCGGTTTTAGCGAAATAGACCCCGGTCAGAGCGTCACGGACAAACTCTTTTTCCTTGCTGCCAGATCCCTCACGGCGAGCTGGCGCACGTATGATCCAAATGATGAGGGTAAATAGGAAGACAACGAGTATTAGACGCCACATGGCCGGTCCTGACTGACAGATGGGTTCCATTTAGTTGTTGGGGTTTTGGCCCGAACAAACAACCGGTCCCTAAGGGGAAAAAATTTTTTCCTTTGGGAATCTAATGGTACCATTTTTTTTACCCTATGGCTAATGGTAATTGGGCCGATCTAACGTTTAAAGCGGTAGAAAATAGGCAAATTAAATTAATTTGGCTTTCTGGCCTAAGTCTAGGCCTTAGCTAAGGGTAAGGCAGCTTGATCTATGGGTTAGCCTGAGCCTTGGGTTAGCCTGAGCTATGGGTTAGCCTGATCCATGGGTTAGCTTGATCCATGGGGTAGCCTGATTTATGGGGTAGCTTGCTCCATAGGGTAGGGGAGTAATCTAAGAAACTTTCCTGGCTTCCGGGCCATCAGGCGGTAAGCGTTCAAGCATTTCTGATACTGAAATCCCCAATAAAGGATGAACCCAATCCGGCGCCACCTCGATTAAGGGCTTAAGGACAAAGCCCCTGATATGGAGCAGCGGATGGGGGATTATTAATTCTGGCAGTTCCAAAATTTCCTGGTCGCGAAATAGGAAGTCCAAATCGATAAGCCTAGGTCCCCAGCGCTCCTCGCGAACCCGGCCCAATAAAACCTCTATGTCGCTTAGGACCCTAAATATCTGTACCGAGGTCAGAGAAGAGTTTATCAAGACGACTCGGTTGTAAAACCAATTTTGGTCAGGCGGGCCGCCCTCCGGCTCAGTCAGCCAGGTGGAACTGATGGCCGTAACCGACAAGCCTTGCCTTAAACGCAAGAGGTTTACGGCTCTCTCTAAGGTGGCTTCGGGATCGCCTAAGTTAGCACCCATGCCTACGGCGCAAAGCGAACTCAATGATTTACCTCGGATCTAGGCCGCGCAGCCTGAAAAAAAAGCCCTAAAAAGGCTGACTTATAAAAAAAATAAAGTTACTTCTGGAAATCTTAATCAAAATTACCATGCTAAGACTCTAAACTTGGGTCGGGGCAAAAATAAAACAAATCTAAGAAAATCTAAGCCAAAAAGCCACGTTTTTTGGGGCTTATTTTAGGCCGCAGCTGTCGCGGCCTAAGGGTCAGAATATGGACAAGTGTAAACCCTAGCCAGGCCCTTTCTTAACGTAATAAATATACATTAATCCCCAAGCCAACGCAAGAGCGCAGCTAGCTTTGGACAAACCGGCCAAAAAATTACTCAGCTCATTGTTTAGGGGACGTATTGGGGCTGTTTAGGCGCCCTCAAGGGACTTTTAAGTCTCAGGCCATGGTTAAGTCTTAAATCGGGATATAAATATATATTTTAATTTTTGAATGATAAACAATGATAAAGTTTGGTCTTTAGTAAATTATCAATCTTATTTTTCATAAGTCGCCTAAGATCGTTCGGTTTGCTCATTTTTGTCTGGGTTTTAGATAAGCCACAGTCAAAGATTACCAGGCTAGAATCGATATTTTCTACATTTTACCCTATAGAAGCTGTTCAAAATTTATCTAAAATTTCTAGTTTAGAGCTTGACCTCAGTTGGGAAAAAAACTATAATCTACTGTCGGTACCCCGAGTTGGGGGTTGCGGGCTTTATGTTTGTTGAGCTTTAGCGTACGAACTGTCGGGCCGGCTTTGAAGTTTTTCGGCTAAGGTGGCCAAGAATGGTTGATATAAGTTTAAACTTCTCACTAATTCTTCAGATTATCAATTTCCTAGTCTTAACAGTCCTTTTAAATTATTTAGTCTACAAGCCTCTACGGAAAATAATTTCCGAGCGTGAGGCTCTGTTTGACTCTTTAAAACACGAGGCTGATACGGCTAAGCTTATGATCGAAGAAGGCGAATCCACCTCAGCTAAGCAGCGCGATGAGGTCTTAGTTGAGGGGACGGGTATTATTAAGCGCTATACTTTAGAAGGCCGCGATAAAGAGCAAGCTATCATTGCCGAGAGCCATCATGAGACTACGCTCAGAATTACCGAGGCTAGAGCCTCTCTGGCCGCAGCTGTAAATGAGGCTAGACGCGATCTTAAAAGCGAGGCCGAAAGCCTCTCAAGGACGCTGGTCGAAAAGATCTTAGGCCGCAGTTTGGCCTCTTAAGCGAGCGCTTTTTGGCAAAAGTTTAGGCAGTTTTTTCGGAGTAAATATATGCTAAGGCCTTTTTTGATTTTAGCTGTGGCCATCCTGACAACCTTAATGTCTCTTGCGCCAACCTCTTTGGTCGTAACGGAGGCTCTAGGCTCAACGGCGGCTTTGGCTTCAGAAGCCTCCAATGCCGAAGAGGGCGGAGGCGGGCACGCTACCGGCTATAGCGCTGAGCAGTGGAAATCTTTTGTCTACCGGCTCCTAAACTTTATCGTCTATGCCGGCATTTTATATTATCTTTTGCGTAAACCCGTGGCCGCTTACTTTGGGGGCCGGCGCGAAAAAATTGCCCGCACCATGGAGTACCTTGAAATCCAGGCTCGAAATTATGAAGAGCAGGCTAAGGTCATGCGCCGCAGGCTCGATGAGCTATCACTCGAGCGTGAAAGCCTCATTAAGCAGTACGAGCGCGATGGGACCAAAGAGCGCGACCGCATTATTGAGGAAGCCAAGACGGCGGCGGCTTTAATTGTCGAGCGAACCGAGGTGGCCATGCAGCAAGAAATTAAGGCCGCCCGAAGGCTACTGACCGTGGAAGCCAGCGAGCTGGCCGTGCGGTTAGCAAGCGATTTGCTAACTAAAAGTATTGACGAAGAAGACCGGACGCGCTTAGCTCACGAGTTTATTGAGCAGGTCGTAAAGCTTCCGGCTAAAAATTGAATTTGATTTGATTAGTTTTCTTTTAGCTTCTTACTTACGGAAAAATTTATGAATAAAATCCTCGCCAAACGTTACGCTCGCGCCCTATTGACCTTGGGGGTTGAAGACGGTCACTACCAGTCGTACTTAGAGGATCTAAATGGCTTTGTGGAGGCCTTAGAGGCGGCTGGCCCGAGCGGGGCCATACTGTCGTCGCCGGTCTACCCCCGCAAGCTGCGCTCTGAGATCCTCGAAAAGATCCTTGAGGCCGCTTCTATTAAAGGAATTTTGGCTAATTTTTTGCGCCTCCTCCACGACCGCGATCGCTTTACCTTACTACCAGCGGTAGCCGAGTGTTTAAGGGATCTCATCGACGAGCGCGAGGGTAAAATTAGGGGAATACTAACTACTGCTTCGCCCCTTAAATCTAGTGAGATTTCAGCTATCGAGGGGGCTTTGGGCACCATGACTGGCCGCAAAGTCGAGCTTAGGGTTCGGGAAGATCCATCTATTATCGGCGGCTTGGTGGCTCATTTAGGCGATCTGGTGGTCGATTCCAGCCTGCGCACTCAGCTCAATAAACTGGGTCGCCGGTTGGTTGAAGTTTAAGTTTTTTCCTTTCTAGGGCTTGGCTAACCTTGACTTGCCTTGCCTTGGCCTGCGAGCGTTTTTTTTCTGGCTTTTTAACTTTGTTAACTTTGTATCTTGCCCAAAGGCCTTTTTAGGGTCTTGGCTAAAAACACTAAATAATCGGGTCGTTTTCCGTTTTGCTATTCTTTAGGTAAACGCCGTCGAAGGAGTATCTTTAATGGCCATTAAAGCGGATGAGATAAGCGAAATCATCAAATCCCAGATTGAAAATTATGGTCGCCAGGTCGAGTTGGACGAAGTCGGCTCCGTCCTTTCGGTTGGTGACGGCGTGGCTATGGTGTACGGCGTGGAAAAGGCCATGGCCATGGAACTTTTAGAGTTCCCTGGCGGCATCATGGGTATGGTCTTAAACCTTGAGGCTGACCACGTCGGCGTGGCCGTCTTAGGCGATGTGGCTCACATCAAAGAGGGCGATATCGTCAAAAGAACGGGCCGCATTGCCCAGGTCCCGGTCGGCGACGCCCTCTTAGGCCGGGTGGTCGATTCCGTCGGTCAACCCATTGACGGCAAGGGACCCATTGAGGCCAAGGAATTTGCCCGCATCGAGGTCGTGGCCCCGGGCATTATCGCCCGCAAGGGCGTCCATGAGCCGATGTACACCGGCATTAAGGCCATTGACGCCATGACGCCCATTGGTCGCGGTCAGCGCGAGCTGATAATCGGCGACCGACAGATTGGTAAGACGGCCATCTGCGTTGACGCCATCATCAACCAAAAGGGCCTGGACGTCATCTGTATCTACGTGGCCATTGGTCAGAAAAAATCCACGGTCGCCCAGGTGGTGGCCAATTTGGAAAAACACGGGGCCTTAGATTACACTGTGATTGTCGCGGCTAACGCCTCCGACCCTGCGCCTCTACAGTATATCGCTCCTTACGCCGGGGCCTCCATGGGAGAATACTACCGCGATCGCGGGCGGCACGCTTTGATTGTCTACGACGATCTAAGTAAACAAGCTGTCGCCTACCGCGAGGTCTCTCTTCTCTTAAGGCGCCCGCCTGGCCGCGAGGCTTATCCCGGCGACATCTTCTATAACCACTCCCGCCTTTTAGAAAGAGCGGCTAAGCTTAACGATGAGTTGGGGGCCGGATCTCTTACCGCTCTCCCGGTCATCGAAACGCAAGCCGGCGACGTCTCGGCCTTTATCCCCACTAACGTTATCTCCATTACCGACGGCCAGGTCTTTTTGGAGCCCAACCTCTTTTTCTCAGGCGTGCGCCCGGCTATTAACGTAGGTATTTCCGTTAGCCGCGTTGGCGGGTCGGCTCAAACTAAGGCCATGAAAAAGGTGGCCGGGACTTTAAGGCTTGATTTGGCTCAGTTCCGCGAGCTTGAGAGCTTCGCCCAATTTGGATCGGATTTAGATAAGGCCACCTTAAACCAGATTAACCGCGGGCAACGCATGGTTGAGCTTTTAAAGCAGCCCCAATTTCAGCCCATGAAAGCTGAAAAGGAGGTCGTCATCCTCTTTGCCGGCACTCGCGGCTATTTAGATAAGTACCCGGTCTCTTCGGTCTTAGAGTACGAAAAAAAGCTCTTCGAGTTTATTGAGTCCCGCCATAGCGACATCCTCGATGAGATAAGGGATAAAAAAGATATTAGCCCGGAGTTGGACAGTAAAATCCGTTCAGCTCTCGATGAGTTTGCCGCCATCTTCAAACCCGACCAAGCGGTCGTCGAAGCCTGAGAGGGTCCCTGATGGCTTCCCTTAAGGATATTAAACGCCACATCGTGGCGGTTAAGCAGACTCAAAAGCTGACTAAGGCCATGAACATGGTGGCCGCAGCTAAGCTTAGGAGCACCCAAAACCGCACCGAGCGCTTTCGCTTCTACGCCCAAGAGCACTATCGGTTGATTACCGAGATCGGGCGGCGGGCCACCGAAGTCGGGACCCCGCTCTTAGCCGACTGCCCGGAGGCCAAAAAGGTCTTAATTATGACCTTCACCTCCGATCGCGGTCTGTGCGGAAGCTATAACACTAACGTTATCTCTAAAACCTTGTCGCAGATCCGCTCTTTCCGCGACCAGGGCCTGGCCTCAGATCTCTATGTCGTGGGCCGCAAGGGTTATGACTATTTTAATCGCTATAGATTGGCCAATATCGTCGAAAGTATTGTCGGAGAAACCGGCGTCTTTGACTACGATAAAGCCAGAGAGGTCACCAATAAGCTCATCGAGTACTACCGCGACGGTCAGTACCAAGAGATTATTTTGTGCTATACCGCCTTTAAGTCGCTCACTAGGCACGTGGTGACTGTTGAGCGTTTTCTGCCCCTGGTGGAAGATACCCATCACCACCATGAGATGGTCTCCTTTGAAGAATCTCAGAACTACACCATCGAGCCCAAGCCTCGGGAGCTTTTAAACCGCCTGATCCCTAGGAGCCTTTCCATCATGGTCTACCGGGCTCTTTTAGAGTCGGTGACCTCTGAGAACGCGGCCCGCATGCAGGCTATGGATAACGCCAGTAAGAGCTGTAAGGATATTATTACCAACTTGACCATGGCCTTCAATAAAGCCAGGCAAGCGGCGGTGACCAACGAGCTCTTAGATATCGTAAATGGGGCTGAGGCCTTAAGGGGCTAAGAGGCTTAGCTGATAATTAATGGTCATTGCGATAGCACGCTAGCCCGCTAGCAAATACTTCGTAGGTTGGCTTTAGTTTTTAAATCTTGTCTGAATATAGGTTCAGACTAAAATACCCATCGACCTTAAGTCGAAGGTTTCTTTGGATGGTTTCTATGAACGAGGGTAAGATAATCCAGGTCATCGGTCCAGTGGTCGACGTGGCTTTCTCCGAAGGCCAACTGCCGCAGATCCTAAATGCTCTTTTGGTCACCAACCCTGCAATTAACGATAAGAGCGACAATTTGATCCTCGAAGTTGCTCAGCATTTGGGCGACAACACCGTACGGACCATCGCCATGGACATCACCGACGGTCTGGTCAGGGGTATGACGGCCAAGGACACCGGTGACGCCATTCGGGTGCCGGTGGGTAAACCCACCTTGGGCCGCGTCTTAAACGTGGTCGGGCAGCCCGTTGACGGCATGGGCGATGTGGTTAGCGATAAATACTACCCCATCCACCGGCCCTCGCCGCAGTTTACTCAGTTAGATACCTCCGTAAGAGTCTTGGAAACAGGGGTCAAAGTTATCGATCTTTTGGTTCCCTTCCCCAGGGGCGGCAAGATGGGCCTTTTTGGGGGAGCTGGCGTGGGTAAGACCGTCATTATGATGGAGATGATCCACAACATCGCCATGCACCATGGTGGTATTTCGGTCTTCGGCGGCGTTGGCGAGCGGACCAGAGAAGGCACCGACCTTTATAACGAAATGAAGGAAAGCGGGGTCATCGATAAGGCCGCTCTCGTTTACGGCCAGATGACCGAGCCCCCGGGCGCCAGGGCCAGAGTGGCCTTAACCGCGCTTACGGCAGCCGAATACTTCCGCGACGAAGAAGGCCAAGACGTGCTCCTCTTTGTCGATAACATCTACCGCTTCACTCAAGCCGGATCCGAAGTTTCGGCCCTCTTGGGCCGCATGCCCTCAGCCGTGGGTTACCAGCCGACTTTAGCAACTGAATTAGGCGAACTTCAAGAGCGCATCACTAGTACCAACCGAGGATCTATTACCTCTGTCCAATGCGTCTACGTCCCGGCTGACGACTTAACTGACCCGGCCCCGGCTACGACCTTCTCCCACTTAGACGGTACGGTTACTTTATCGAGGCAGATAGCTGAGCTAGGTATTTATCCGGCCGTTGATCCCTTAGACTCCACCAGCCGCATCTTAGACGCCAACTACCTTGGCTTAGATCACTACCAGACGGCCCGCAAGGTCCAGCAGACCCTCCAAAAATACAAAGACCTCCAAGACATCATCGCCATCTTGGGCATGGAGGAATTGAGCGAGGACGATAAGATTACCGTGGCTAGGGCCCGCAAGATCCAGCGCTTCTTGTCCCAGCCCTTCTTTGTGGCCGAAGTCTTCACTGGTTCCCCGGGTAAGTTCGTTAAAGTCGAAGATACCGTCAGGGGTTTTAAGGAGATTTTAGAGGGTCGTCATGACGATCTGCCCGAACAGGCCTTCCATATGGTCGGCGGTATCGAGGAGGTCAAGGAGAAGGCCGATAAGCTGCGTCAGGACGCGGCTTAAAATCTAGGGGCCTTACGGCCGGCGATCTCAAACCCCCTCGATTGGATTCGATGGGGCCTATTGGGTGATTGTCAATGAGCGATAAACAATTTAAGCTGACGGTGGTCTCACCGGATAAGAATCTCTTGGTGGATATACCCGTCAGCGCCGTCGGGGCCAGGGGCACGGAAGGCGATTTTACGGCCATGCCGGGTCACATCCCCTTTCTAACCGATTTAAAGCCCGGAGAACTTTGGTACCGTACCAATGAGGGCGCCCACAAGATGGTTAGCGTTAGCGGTGGTTTTATTGAGGTCCTGCCCCAAAAAGTGACTGTCTTAGCCGATAGCTGCGAGCTACCAGGCGAGATAGACGAAGAGCGGGCTAACCGGGCCAAGCAGCGCGCCGAGATCAAGATTAAAAGGGCCCATGAACTAGCGGCCAAAGGATTACTTACTACTAGCGACGAAGCCGAATTGCGCCGCGCTGAAATCAAGCTCAACCGGGCTATGGCTAGGCTAAAGTTTATCGATAAGTACCGCTCTAGACGCTGATTTAGGCCCGCTCCTTTTTTTCTTTATAAAAAATCAATATTAACGCCGCAGCCTTGGCTGCGGCGTTTTATTTGCGCGATCTTTACAAAATTTTTACTTTTACCTTGACGAAAACTTACTTTAGGCCTATATTTCATATCAGTCTGCCAGCGCAAAGGCGTAGGCAGGCAATTTTTTGGGTTTCTAGTCTTCAGGACCACTTAGGTCCATGGATTATAGTTTAATGTCGACCAGAACTAAAGCCTTGTTGTTTCTCATTTCGGCTACGTTTATTTGGGGTATTTCCTCGCCTTTAAATCGACACGCCTTAGCCAATATCCACCCTTGGGCCTTTTCGGCCTTTAGGTATTTATTTGGTTTTCTGGCCTTGCTGCCGCTGGCTTTAAGATTTGGTCATCGGCCAGCCCCGGCCCACTATTTTTTTCATCCCGTTGAGCGCTACGAGTGGCTCAAGGCCGGGATTATCTTGGGGACCCTGCTTACTTTAGGCTCATGCTTACAGTACTTTGGTCTGATGACCACCACGGCTTCTAAGAGCGGCTTTATCACCTCTCTGTACGTCTCCATGGTCGCTCTCTTTGGCTTTGTCTTAGGTCAGATCCCTAGGGCTAAGGTCTGGATAGGGCTCACTTTGTGCCTTATAGGCTTAGTCTTTATCGGTAACCCTGGTTCGGCTTCGGGCTTTAACCGCGGCGACGCCTTAACCTTGGTGGCCGATATCATCTGGGCTATCCACATGATGGTTATGGGCTACTTTGCCGTCCGGGTCAATCCCTGGAAGCTTGTAGCCTCACAGTCAGGCGTCTGCTGCACCATCTGTTTTGTCTTGGCCTTTTGGACCAATACCCTCCCGACCTGGCCAGAGTTTGGCCTAGTCTGGCCCTTTTTGGTTTGGGGCGTTATGTCGGTAAGCGTAGCTTACGTCTGCCAGGCCATGGCCCAGGTCAATACCTCGCCCACGGCCACAGCCATCATTATGCAGTTTCAGCCGGTTTTGGGCGCCAGCTGCGGGGTCTTATTTTTAGGTGAAGAGGTAAGCCTCAGTATGGTCTTAGGCGCGGCCTTTTTGATAACCGGGGCCTTAATCGCCCAGAGGGCCGGCGAATGCTTTAGGCTCGATCGTAACGACCCGAAATTTAACCTAGTTCTGGCCGCCCGCGTCTTGGTGGGCATAACCATCCTTTCGGCCTGCGGCCTATCGGTCTTATTGACCTAGGGTAAAAAGAGCTAAGGAAAGCCAAGGGCCCCTGGCTATGCCAAGGGCCCTTGGCTTTTCTTAGCGCCCGGCCTGGGCGTTGATTGGTGGCGCATAAAAAGTGCGCTACCAGACTTGGTAGTAAAACCAGCCAAAGGTAACGGCGTCCACCGCGAGGTGCAGTCTGAAAGAAGGAGGTACAGTCTGAAGGAGGCTGGAGGCAAATCTAAGGCCCTACGAACATCAAACCGCCTTTTCTGACACAGAGGCTCCATAAGAAGAACGGGGTTTCGAGAAAATTGCTCACAGGCTGAAACATTAATCTTAAACCGATGTAGTAAAAGACGCGCTCCACTACCTGGAAGTTCTTTCCGCCGCACTACTCGCCGAAAGCAGGTCGAGGAAGTCATAATGGCCCTTCTGACCGACTGGCCAAAGGCGCAGACGATCATAATAAGCACAATGAACGAAAGGGTTGTATCAAATTGATACAACCCTTTCGTTTGCGGTGCCGATATTTATTTTAACGTACATT
>JAITJB010000268.1 GCA_031279155.1 Deltaproteobacteria bacterium
CAAAGGGCCTATTTAGCCCTTTGGGCGGGAGGCCGCTTTACAAAGGCCAAAATAGCCGCCTCCCGTCTGTCAGACCCCGGGATCGGTAATAGGAGCCTCTTTGATCTCAGAGGCCACAACAGCTGGATCGGCTTCCGACCCTTCGGCTACGACTTTGATCTTAATCTGGGCCGTGACCTCGGGGTGGAGTTTTAAGGTGGCCTCAAAATCCCCTAGGGTCTTAATGGGTTCATTGAGCCTTAAGCGCTTGCGATCAATGGTAAAGCCCTTGGCTTGAGCCTCGTGGACCAGATCTTGGGTGGTTACGGCTCCGTAGAGCTTACCCTTTTCCCCGGCTTTACGAGCTAAAACCAGATGGAGCGTGGATAAGCTGTTTTTCATATCCAAGGCCCGCTCTTTGGCCTCTTTGGCCCGGGACTCGTATTCGGCCATCTTTTTGGCCAGGACCTTAAGGTTAGAGGCGGTGGCCTCCATGGCCAGGCCTTGGGGCAAGAGGTAGTTGCGGGCGTGACCTGGGGCTACCTTTAAAACTTGGCCAGCTAGCCCTAGGTTGTCGACATCTTTAGTGAGAATTATTTCCATGGTCAGCCCTCCGGTCAGAACTGGCTGGACGGCACCATGGCCGTGTAGGGCAGAAGGGCCATATATCTAGCCCTTAAGATAGTTTTGTTTAATAACCTCTGGTGCTTGGCGCAATTACCGCTGATACGGCGGGGGACAATCTTGCCCCTTTCGGTGACGTAATTGCGCAAGGTCTTGATATCTTTGTAATCAACTGAGGTTATGTGGTCGGCGCAGAAGCGACAAATCTTCCGGCGATGGTAGGGTTTCTTTTTGCCGCGTCCGCGGCGCGGGTTTCTATCCCTGTCGTCTTGGCCGGAGCCTTGATGATCGTAGGCCATTGGCGTTTTTCCTTTCAATTGGTGTTGGCTTCATCGTCGGCGACAGTTGGGCTATCGTCGTCGGAGTCAAACGAGGTTTCGTCTGAAGCGTCGTCTGAGGCTTCATCGGAATCGGAGTCGGCCAAAAAAGTCTCTTCGCCAGAGTCATCGAAGCTAGGAAGAGTTTTATCGGCCTCAGGCGCGCCTGCGCCTTCCTTTTCTTTTTCCCGTCGGTTGGCTTCATTGGCCAACTGTTCGAGAACGGCCTCATACCTTTGTTCGGAAAAATCGCGTTCCAAGATTAAAGTCAGGTATTTGAAAACCTGCTCGTCGATTTTACAGTTGCGCTGAAGTTCAGCGGCTAGGGGTGGTTGGGCGCGGTAGTCGTAGAGCACGTAGTAGCCGTAGAGCTCCTTTTTAACCGGGTAGGCTAAACGGCGGCGGCCCCATTCATCGAAGCGGACGATTTTACCGCCGCCTGTGTCAATAACGCCCCCGATCTTAGTCTTAAAAGCCTCAATCTGATCGGGGCTGAGGTTGGGCGAGAGCAAGATAAGCGTCTCGTACCTTCTAAAGTCCATACTAATTCACTCCTCTTGGACTTAAGGCCCCGCAGGTCAACCAATATTACCAATGGGTTTTTATGGGTAGGTGTCGGGGCGAGAGTGGCAACCGTCTAAGCTAGTCGGTTGTAAACGTACAATTTACCTTTTTCTGGTTGATAAATCAAGCCCCTATAAAAAGTAAAAATTTCTTTCCAGTATACCTATCATCACGTCGGGCCAAAAAACATGATGGGAAAAAGATTGATCAAGGTATATAAAATACGATCGGATTATGTTAAGATAAAGAGCCTGAAAATTTGAGGGGTTACCCCCTTAAACCACAAGCCATTTTGATATATTGCCTTGCTTAGATAGAACCCTAACCACTGTTCTTTTGATAAATCCCTTTGAAGGGGGCTGGTGACGGGGTCTTTTAATTTGGCCTTGTGATTGAGGCTCTATTGTGATTAGATAGCTATTATCAAGCATACATCTGCCGCACACGCCTAAGGACATTTTTTCCGGGTGTTTTCCATGGAAGATTGGGAAAAAAAGCTCGCTCTAGAGAAATTTAAACTGGAAGAGCAGTTTAGATTCGAAAATTCTAGGCGAAGCCGGCATCACAAAAACCTGTTGGCCTTGGTCATCCTTTTGATCATGACCTTTCTAGCCTTTTTCATTCTCTACCGGCTCGGGCAGGCCAGACTTAAGGCCAATAAGTCAGTTGCCGCGATAGCTTCGATTGCCTCGATTGATTCGAATGCCTCAGTTGCCTCGAATGACTCTGTTGCCCCGAAAGTTTCGTTTGCTTCGATGGCCCAATTTTACGATAATAACAATATTCCTTTCATGATTTTCCATGACCGCCTTAAGGCTGTCAATTTTAGCATAGATGACGTTCCTTCATGAGAAGTCCACGCCCTATAAGATTTAGACAAAAAAAGCCGGTTAGGTGGCCTATCTACGTATTAACCTTAGTCATCGTCTTGGCTTTGGGCTGGTCAGGCTGGCGGATGGTTGCCAATAAGCCGGTATTACCTTGGGCGGCAGGTCAAGAAGCTGACATGTCCATCCTAAGCTATAAGAAGCCCCAAAGCGAAAATAGCTTAGAGGCTTCTGATAGTTCTTTAGTTAACATTAACCAGGAGGAGATCTCTGTCCGCAAGGTCTTAGAAAACGTCATGACCTTGTGGGTCGATGCTCTAGTCAGCTCAGATTTTACGGCTTTCCACCAAAATCTGGCCTCTTCATGGCGAAATAGCGATACTCCCGCCGGCCTTAAAGAATCCTTCAGCGTCCTTGTGCCCTATAAAGAGAGCCTAACGCTCTTTCCCACCCGAGGAAAATTAGTCCTCTTAGAATCCCGGCCTTTTAACGATTCCCCGCCGGCAGGAGAAATCCTCATTCGCGATAACTTAGGCCCGGAGTCTCCTTGGCAGGTCAGAGGCGAATGGCGAGTCAACAAGACGGCTTTGGGCTTTACGCTGGTTCTAAGTTTGGAAGACGGCATTTGGCGGACCTCAGGCCTGCGAGTTGAGATTTACCCCTAATCTTAAAGATCAAAGGGAGCTCTTAAAGATCAAAGCGAGATCTTAGATCAAAAGGCCTTTGGCCCAGAAAAGCATACTCTTAAAGACTAAAAGACGAGGGCCCAAAAACCAACGGTTTTTGGGCCCTCGTCTTTGGATCTTTTTGATATTTAAGCAGCGGACTCGTAGGCCGAGAGATCTAATAGTCCGTGGCCCGAGAGAGTGAAAACCAGGCAGGCGCTCTGGCCAAGGCTCTCTAGCTCTAAGGCTTTCAGGCAGGTTACGGCTAAGGCGTGGGCCGATTCCGGAGCGGCGATGATGTACTCGGAATTGGCTAAGAGCTTAGCAAACTTAAAGACCTGCTCGGCGGTGACGGCTTGGGCCTTGATGACGCCGGACTTTAAAAGCGAGCTGACGATGGGGGAGGCCCCATGGTACCTAAGGCCGCCGGCGTGGATGGCTGGCGGCTGAAAATCTGTCCCCAAACTGTACATGGGCATCAGTGGGGTGAAGCCGGCGGTGTCGCCAGCGTCGTAGGTAAATTTACCGGCCGTTAAGGTCGGGCAGCTGATGGGCTCGGCGGCGATGGCCGTTATCTTTTCGCCGCTTTTTATCATCGGCACGTAAGGGGCAACCAATCCGCCAAAGTTTGAGCCGCCGCCATGGCAGGCGATCAGGTAGTCGGGCTTTTCGCCGGCTAAAGCCAACTGCTTTTGGACCTCCTGGCCGATAACGGTTTGGTGGAGGATGACGTGGTTTAAGACGCTACCTAAGACGTAGTTGGTATCGGGTCTAGAGGCGGCTTCTTCTACGGCCTCGCTGATAGCCAAACCCAAGGTCCCCAAGGCCTGAGGGTCCTTGGCCAGGGCGTCGCGTCCGGCTTTGGTGACCTCACTAGGGCTAGGGAAGACTTCGGCGCCCATCATGTTCATGATGACCTTGCGGTAGGGTTTTTGGGTCAGGCTGATTTTGACCATAAAAACCCGGACGTCTATGCCGAAATGCTTGGCGGCGATGGCTAAGGCCGTGCCCCACTGGCCGGCTCCGGTCTCGGTAGTTAGGCGGGTGATGCCCTCTTGGCGGTTGTAATAGGCCTGGGCCATGGCGGTGTTACTTTTATGGCTGCCGGAAGGGGATACGCTCTCATCTTTAAAATAGATGCGCGATTTTACGCCCAAGGCTTTTTCCAGCCTCTTGGCCCGAATTAAGGGCGTGGGACGCCAGAGCGCCAAAGCCTCTAAGACGGGAGCGGGGATGGGGTGGATGGACTGGTTGCTCATTTCCTGCTCAATTAGGGCTTTGGGAAATATAGCCGCCAGAGCAGATGGTTCCACCGGTTTTTGGTCAGCGCCCAAATAGGGGCCCAAGGGCTCGGGCAGTTCAGGTAGGACATTGTACCAAGAGGCGGGAAGTTCACTCTTGGGTAGTAAAATTCGATTTTCTTCAATGGTCATCAAAATACTCCGAAAAAACCCCGAGTTATAGCTGGGGGAAGGAATGGGGTCAAAAATAAGTTTTTTTGACTATATTAATATTTATGATTAAAATTAATTATTAATTTGATCGTCTAAAATAAAAGATGCCACTTTAGGAAAATCATCAAAGATTTTAGTCTCGGCTGGGACCTTAAACCGGTCGGCTAAGCCAAAGCCGGTTAAGACCAGATAAGAGCCCTTGACGCCGGCGTTTATGCCGGCTAAGACATCGAGGGATTTATCGCCGACCATAAAGGAATCATGGAGATTGATTTTTAGATCCTCTGCCGCCTTTTGCAGAAGCATTGGTGAGGGCTTGCGGCATTGGCAAGTGGAAAAAATGGGATGGTGAGTGCAAAAATACCAGCCGTCAATGGTAATGCCAACCTTGTCCATGAGATCGCGATCGATTTGTTGGTGAAGAAGGTTGACCTCATCTGAGGTATAGTAGCCTCGGGCAACGCCTGACTGATTCGAGATTACGGCCAAAACAAAGCCGGCCTTTTTAAGCTTATATAAGGCTTCCGGCACGCCTTCAATCCATTTAAAGTCTTTAAAGTAATGGAGGTAGCCGATATCGTGGTTTAAGGTGCCGTCGCGGTCGAGGAAGACGGCCGGCTTGAGATCTTTAAAATGAGAGCTATCTAACAATGTAATCCTTGCAATTAATTTCCTTGAGCTAAAAAAGCTCTTTAATCTTTAATAAAATTGGCCACATTTTGGCCAATGGTCTGGCAGTCGGCTTTGCCTCCCAGCTCCCAGGGCCTGAGATCGGGACTGCTAGCTAAGTACTCGGTCACAGCCTGACGGACGCCTGTGGCGGCCTTCGTTTCACCAAGGTGCTCGAGCATTAAGGCTGCCGATAGTATGGTGGCTAAAGGGTTGGCCCTTCCAGTATTGGTGAGCTTGGTGGCCGAGCCGTGAGCCGGCTCAAACATGCTAAGGCCGTCTCCGATGTTACCGGAGGCGGCTAAACCTAGGCCGCCGGTTATGGCCGAGGTCAGATCGCTAACAATATCACCAAATAAGTTTGGACACAAAATAACGCCAAAATTTAGCGGGGCCCGAACCAATTGGTAGCACAGGTTATCGATGTTAACTTTGGTCAGCAAAATTTGAGGATATTGTCTAGCTGCCAGATCTTCTATGACCTTATCCCAAAAGCCGTAAAATTTAGGTAGGGCGTTGGATTTGGTGGCCACGTGGACCGTATTTTGGCTGCGGGAGGCCGCCAACTTAAAAGCCCGGCCAGCTATGCGTTCTACCGAGGGTTTTGTTAGAAGGCCTAGGGAGTAAGCGGTATCCCTCGGGGGGACAATAGAAAAATCAAGTTTTCCGACAAAGTCGTATTGGCCCCTTTTAGCTTCTAAAGTGTATTGGGCGTTTTCAGGGAGCGATCCGCCCAAGCCCATGTAGAAGTCTTCGGTGTTTTCCCTGACCACGACCAGATCGATATCGCCCCCCGTAGGGGCGTTGATGGGTAGCTTAATGTTAGGGTATGAGCGGGCCGGTCTTAAATTTAAGTATTGATCGAAGTGGAAGCGGAGGGCTAAAAGGAGCTCCTGCTCAATGGGCCCCGGGGGAACAGCCGGGTCGCCCACGGCCCCCAAAAGAAGGGCGCTGGCCGCCCCTAGATCGTCAAAGGCGCTTTTAGGTAAGACCTCGCCGTGGGCTAGGTAGTAGTTGGCGCCAAAGGGCAAGATATTGGTTTTTAGCCCAAAGCCGTAGACAGAGGCGGCCTTTTCCAAGACTATGAGCGCTTCTTTAATGACCTCAGGGCCGATGCCGTCACCGGGGATGACCGCAATGTCGTAATCCATTTTACACTCCATAAGAAAGATTAATGGCCGCAAGAATCTTATTTTACCTGACTGGCCTTGTCAAGTTTTATAAGGTTCAAATGTTCTTTGGTTAATCTTGATGAACTCTTAAAAGCCGTGTTATATTTTGAGCCTAGCCAACTGCCGCAAGCTTAAGTTATTGGCGGCGGTTTTAAAATTTTTCATAATTTTAAGGAGGACTAAAGCCTTGGAAATTACCTCTCGCCAACTAATAAATCAGGTCTTTGAGCTTAAAGCCGTACCCCGAGTCCCGGTCGGCTTTTGGTTCCATTTTCTAGCCGAAGAGCGCTTTGGCTGCGGAACGGGTAGTTTTTTTAGCGAAAACGTCCGAGGTCACAGGCGCTTTATCGAAACTTTCAAGCCAGATATGGTTAAAATCATGAGTGATGGTTTCTTTAACTATCCATCAAAAAGAGTAAGCGATAATCCCGCCGATATGCTAGGCTCACTAGATACCGTCACGGCCAACCACCCTTGGATTAGAGATCAAGTTAGGTTAGTTGAGGCCGTTAGAGCCTTACAGGACGATACCTCTTATTTTTACAATGTCTTTAGCCCGGCTACGACTTTAAGGTTTATGATTGGACGCGAGGCGCTCCTAAAGTGGCTCAAGGAGTATCCCTTAGAGAGCCAGAAGTTACTAAACGAAATGTCCCGGGGGCTTACAGTGCTGGCTACCGAGGTCATTAGCCAGGGCCGGGCCGACGGGGTGTATTTTAGCGTTCAAAATCCCGATCTAAATAATTTTTCTGACGACGATTATCTTAAGTTTCTCTTTCAAGGAGAAATTGATCTCTTAAATGAAGCAAATCTATCCGGCGGTCAAAATATCCTCCACATCTGCGGTTACGCGGGAGTAAAAAATAATCTCCCCTTCTACGCCAATTACCCGGCCCAAGCTTTTAGTTGGGCGGTTAACGTGGAAAACGTCTCATTAAAAACCGGCCAAAAGCTCTTTGGCGGTAAAGCGGTTATCGGAGGTTTTCCCAATATTAGGGGATCGATAATCCACACTGGCCAAAAAGAAGAAATCGAAGCCTTTACCCGTAAGATCTTGGAAGAAACTGGCCGAATTGGGGTCATCATCGGGGCTGACTGCACGGTGCCCTCGGATATCGATCTTGAGCATCTCAATTGGGTCAGGGAGGCGGCCAAATAGAGTTGGCTTGCTTCGCTTTTTTATCATCTAAACTAATAGGGTATTAAAACTTCCAGGGCATTAAAACTTCCGGGGCTCTAAAACTTTCGGCTTAGTCGCTCGGCTATGACCACTAAGACGACCGTAAATAAGAGCATTAAAGTTGAGAGGGCGTGAATTTCGGGGGTCAGGCCTCTTTTAATGGAGGCGTAAATAAAAATGGGTAAGGTCACCGAATCCGGGCCGTGGGTAAAGAAGCTAATGATAAAATCGTCTAAGGATAAGGTAAAGGCCAGCATGGCCCCGGCTAAGACGCCAGGCGTTATCAAAGGCAGCGTTACCCTCCGGAAGAGGTAGAAATCGCTGGCGAAGAGATCGCGGGCCGCTTCGTCGGTCTCTTGGTTTAGGGAGGCTAAGCGGCTCCTAACGACTAAGGTCACAAAGGATATCTGGAAGGTCACGTGGCCGATGATTAATGTAATTAGACTTAGCTCAAATATTGGCGTAATGACCCTCAGAAAACTAAAGGCCAAGGTCAGGCTGACGGCCATGATGATGTCGGGGACGACGATGGGGATATTGATGCTTATGTCAAAGAAGCGGTGGAGGGTTTTGGGCCAGGGGTAGCGATCGAGCCCTAAGGCTAGAGCGGTACCTAAGATGGTGGAAGCAATGGTGGAAACCACGGCCAAGATGAGGCTATTGATAGTTGCTTGGTGGATATATTCGTTTTGCAGTAAAAGCTTGTACCAATCTAGCGTAAAGCCCCGCCAGGCCAGACCATAGCGGGAGTTATTGACCGAAAAAATGGCTACGGCAATGGAGGGGATATACAAAAGGGCCAAGCTTAATATGGCCACCAAGGCCACCAGGGGTCTTTTTTTATCCATTTAGGCCTCCCATCGTTAACTTAAATTGCGCAGGCCCGATCGGCGCCGGAAAATAGCCATGCTGATTAAGGTCATGACCATCAGGGCCAAGGACAAGGCCGCCCCATAGGGCCAATTTCTAGCTTGGGTAAACTGCTGCTGAATGAGGTTTCCGATGAGCATGAATTTGGCGCCGCCTAAGATGTCGGTGACCACAAACATGGCCATGGCCGGGACAAAGGTGACGATGATGCCTACGGCTAAGCCTGGTTTGGTTTGAGGCAAAATGGCTTTGGTAAAAACTTGAAAGCGGCTGGCGTAGAGATCGCGGGCGGCTTCCAGTAAATCCCAATTTAAGCGCTCAACGCTGGCATATAAGGGAAGCGCCATAAAGGGCAGAAAAGTACTGACCATACCTAAGTAAACGGCAAATTGTCCGGGGTACAGTGCCGCGCCCTCAGGGATTAAGCCAAAAAAAGCGGCCAGGCGAGCCGGCGGCAAATTGGGGCCCAAGACCAACAGCCAAGCGTAGGTCCTTACGACCACGTTAGTCCAAAAGGGAATAATAATAAGAATCAGCCAAAAGACCCGGGTGCGTGGGGGCCTAGTTACCACGTGGAAGGTTAAGGGGTAGGCCAAGGCCACGCAGATGATGGTCGTGATGGCGGCCATCCAAAGGCTTCTAAATAAGACGTAAAAATTATCGGCTGACCAGCCAAAAAAACTGTAGCCAATAAGGCGCCTAAAATTATTGCCCGTAAACTGCCAGATAACGTCGCCGTATTGACCTCTGGTGGCCATAGCCAAGGCCACCAAAGTCAAACAGGGGATGGTCATAAGTAAAGTAAGCCAAACCAAGGGCGGTAGGGTTAGACCTAAACCTCGGAGGCGCAGCCTCAGGGGTTTGGTCACGTCACCCCGCCACGATATGCGGTCGGATTTTTTCGAGGCCATAGCGCACCTCCGGTTATAGACTAAGAAACCGGAATGGATTACGGCTTTTAAAAAAAGCGCCCGGGACGGCCATAGAGCCGACCCGGGTCATATTGAGGGTAAAGTATACCGTAGAGAACTCTATGGTTATATGGGTTTGTCGTTTAAGGCCACAAGGTGACTGGGCGGAAAGTAGAGGTTGACATACTCGCCCCGGTCGATGTGGTCGTGGGTGTAAGTGCGGACTTTGACCTGACCTGGCTTAATGGGGAAATCAGGGTCCAGGTTGGGTAGGGGCTCGGGCTCAAGGAGTAAATCTAGGGCCGCGCCGCTATACAAGGTCTCGCAGACCTGGGCCTTAACGCGGTTGGCGCCAAAGGCGTCGGGCCGCTCAACTTCGATGTGCTCAGGCCGGATGGTTAAGCTACCTTTGACCCAATCAGGCGGGTGCTGCATCATAAAATCCCCCAAGCCCGTCATCACCCTATCGCCGTGTCTGACAGCCG
Source organism: Deltaproteobacteria bacterium (assembly GCA_031279155.1). Lineage (GTDB taxonomy): Bacteria > Desulfobacterota > Desulfarculia > Adiutricales > Adiutricaceae > JAISWF01. The sequence goes on from JAITJB010000268.1 coordinate 9,718, forward strand.
ACAAGATGTTGGTGGCGCCTAAAAACTCGGCCACGAACTGGTTGGTGGGTTTGGTGTAGACATCCCTCGGCGGCCCGATCTGAAGCACCTGGCCGTCGTTCATCACCGCTAGGTGATCGCTAATCATCATGGCTTCCTCTTGGTCGTGGGTAACCATGATAAAGGTCGTCCCCAACTCCCGTTGGAGGCGCCTGAGATCGGCTTGGACCCTAGCTCTGAGATGGGCGTCTAAGGCGCTCATGGGTTCGTCAAGGAGCAAAATCTGCGGCTCGTTGACTAAGGCCCTAGCCAGGGCCACCCTTTGTTTCTGACCGCCTGAGAGCTGATGGGGGTAGCGTTTTTCTAAATCACCTAAAGAAAGCATCTCCAGGTAGCGACCAACCCTTTCGGCCACGTCTTGGTGGGAGAAACGGCGGGCCTTGAGGCCGAAGGCGACGTTTTCATAGGTATTTAGGTGGGGAAAAAGAGCGTAACTCTGAAAAACAGTGTTAATCTGGCGCTTGGAAGCAGGTAAGGGAGTGATGTCTTGGCCGTCCAAAAACACCTTTCCCGTGTCCGGTAATTCCAGACCAGCAATAATGCGTAGCAAAGTGGTTTTGCCACAACCTGAGGGACCAAGCAGGGTAAAAAACTCTCCCTGCCTGACATCTAAGTTAACAACGTTTAAGACTGCGGTCGGTCCAAAATTCTTACTGACCTCGCGCACCAGCAGCCCGCGGTCAACAAAGTCAATCTGGCTTGTCAATTCCTCTCATATGCCTCCCTTCACCCTTTTTGGTTCTTAAGGTGAACCGCTTTTTCGGGACGAAGCCCTGAGACTGACCTTAGGCGTGGGGGGCTGCTCGGTCTCCGCCGAGCTGGAAATATAAGAGACCAAAGTCTCGATGCCTATAACCGGTGGTCAATCTAAAATTAGGACTGCGAGCGGTTCCAAACCGGATATAATCCCCGACGGGGATTGGTACGCTTTTATAACATAATCGACTAGGTTGTGCAACGTTTTTTTTTATCAATATTATCAGGGCTTAACAGGGCTAGAGGGAAAGTTGAGGGAATTAAGGGTCTTAGATATCTCTGGTCTGGCCCAATAAAATTTTTTCCAGCTCATCGGGTGGCAGATCGTAATTGTAGAAATTTTTAAAAAAATCCCGGACCATGGCCCGGACGTCGATGGACTTAAATTCCTCGGGGTACAGTTGGGTTCCCAACCACAGGGCCATTAAGGCCCCTTCGCCGCTTCTAACCGCCCACAGGAAAATGCCTTGGGGGCAAGTTACGACCCGGTTGTTTTTTACGGCTTTAAGATCGCTAAAAATAGAATTATTTATAATATCATCCCGAGCACTAAAGGAGTAGGCCAAGATAAAATCCGGGTCCCAGCTGATGATCTGCTCGGGGTCGATGGTCATCGACATGCCCTGAAGGCCGCTCATATAGTCAGCTGCCACGTTTAGGCCGCCAGCGGCTGTTAAGTGCTCGTGACCTATGTCTTTGGTGGTTATGGTGCTAAATCTACCGCCCTGACCGCTTAAAACTAGGACTTTTTGCTTTTCGCTTTCCGGAATCGAGGCTGAGAGCTTTCGGGCTAGGTTTTCGTTATCTTGATAATAGGTAGCAAATAGCTGAGCCCGTTTTGTTTCTTCTGGGCCTAAAATTTCACCAATCAGTAAAAAAGATCGGCAAATGGCGTCGACCGTCGCAATATCGTTAATAGCCACCATGGCCACATTGGCTTTGGCCAGCTGAGCTCTCTGTTCCTCAGATAGCCTCGAGTCCGGCCCAAAAACGACTTGAGCCCCGGAGGCGATGATATCTTCAATGGCGCCGGTATCGTAATTTGCGGGGTTAGAGGCTACGATATCGGGGAAGACTTTTTTAAAATATTGACTGATGACCGAAGTGGGGTAGGCGACAATCTTACCGCTCCCTAAGGTCAGCATTTCGGTCATCTGGGCAAAGGCCGGAATTAAAGGGGCCACCCGTTCAACTTTTTCCGGGATCTCAATGGCCTGGCCCCGGCTATCTACGACCGTTCGGCTTTGAGCGGCGGTGCTAGAGAGAGCCAGGAAAAAAGTCAGAAAAAAGACGATAAATTGTGCCTTTAGCCTAGCTAAAGGTACGATCTTTTGCATTCTTTCATTTAAGTTGGATGATCTTTTGGGTAAATTTTTCATTTAACCGTTTCCTTTTTATAATTTTTTATTATCAATTGTGGCATGATTTTGGCCAGGCTTTGAGTTAGGTTTTGGCTCAGGCTCTGAGTTAGGCTTGGCTCAGGGTTTTTAGCTAAGGCTTTGAGTTAGGCTTGGCTTAGGGTTTTTGGCTAGGGCTTTGGCTCAGGTTTGGGGCGGCAGATTCGGATATCGCCTAACTCAATGACCTCGATTGGCAAACCGTAAGTATCGGTTAAATTTATGGAGGTTATGACCTCATCTAAAGCGCCGGTCAAAAAACTCTGTCCCGATCTCATTAGAGCGGCGTAGTGGCCACATTGAAAAACGTGATCCGGAAAATGGGTGGTTAAAAAAACGCCAAAACCTCTCTTAGCTAAGCTCCTTATGACTTTTAGAACTTTAAGTTGATTGCCAAAGTCAAGGTTGGAGGCTGGTTCATCCATCAGCAAAAAAGAAGCCTGTTGGGCTAAAGCCCTGGCAATCATGACCAACTGGCGCTCGCCGCCACTTAATTGGGTAAATTGGCGCTTGGCCAACGGCTCCAGGCTCAGTTGCTCGATAACTTCTTGGACGGCCTGGCGATCGGTCGGCGCCGGTCGACCGAATAGGCCAAATCGCGATGTCCTACCCATCATAATGACATCGCGGACCGTGAAAGCAAAGGGCGTAAACTGAGCCTGAGGCACGTAAGCCAAGTATCTGGCCCGATCTTTAGTGGATAGCTGGGCCAGGTCCTGCTCGTCCACTTTGACCGAACCAGCCAGGGGCGATAAAAACCCCAAGACGGTTTTAAACAAAGTTGTTTTACCCACGCCGTTAGGTCCCAAAAGGCAAAAAACCTTGCCCGATGGGATAACGCAGCTAAAATCTTCTACAACCTTACGATGGCCGTAACCGCAGCCAAGGTTTTCCAGTTTTAGTTCCATTTAAGGGTACTCCGGCAGAGTACGTAGATAAAAAGCGGGGCGCCGGCCAAGGAGGTAATGATGCCAACGGGCATCTCACCAGGGAAAACTAGCCTAACTAAGCTATCGACCAAAAGCATAAATAGCCCGCCGGCAAGTAGGCTAGTGGGTAGTAATATCTGAAAATTAGGGCCAACAATAAAGCGGCACAAGTGAGGTATCAATAAGCCCACCCAACCAATTAGTCCGCAGATGGCTGTGGCCGTAGCCGTCATTAAGGTAGCGCACAAAATAATAATTATTTTTAGGCCGCTTACGTTAACGCCCATTGAGCTTGCTTCTTCTTCGCCAAAGGCTAAAGCGTTAATGCGGTAGCTAACGAAAAAAAGCGGGATATACGCTAAAATCGTAACCCCCAAGAGGATTAAAACGTTAGTCCAAGAGCTGGCCTGGGCAAAGCTGCCCATGAGCCATAAAACAATGTTGGTTAGGCTCTGATCGTCTGAGGAGATATATTTTAAAAAAGATCCGAAAGCCGAAAAGAGCGAAGAGACCACCACGCCCACTAAGATCATGACCACTAGCGAGCGGTTATGGCCGGCTATTTGACTGATAGTAACCACCAAAAAGACTGCCGAGAGCCCAAACACAAAAGCCGTCAGGTGAATTAAGGGCGAGGGAAAGCCGATTACGATGGCTAGCGAGGCCCCCACCCCGGCGCCGCTGGAAACGCCTAAAATATCTGGCGCGACCATGGGATTACGGAAGAGGTTTTGGTAGACGGCCCCGGAAACGCTTAAGGCCCCGCCAACGAGAATGCTCAAAAAAATACGGGGCAGGCGGATGGAAAAAACGACGACTTCCATCTGCCGGTAAGCCGGGCTATCAGGTAAGGCCGGGCCCCAAAGGTGGGCCTTAACTAAAATCCACAGATCGCTTAATAAAAATTCCACCCGGCCTCGCACGGCGCCTAGAGCCGTTAAGGCAAGAAGGCCCAAAGCCAAAAAGAACAATAGCTGAAAGCCTCGGCTACTAGAGGAACTTATTTCTGAGGCCTTAACCTTTGTCTGGGCCTTATCTGGAATTTGGGTCAATTTGGTTTAACTCTGGTTTCTTGGTTTCTTTGGGCTTTGGATCATCGAAAGTTTCCATTTTGGCCATCATTTCCGAAGCCCGGCTTTTGGCAAAGCTTACTTCTTCTGGTATGAGCAAGGGATCGCGAATCTTTTGAAAAATCGGGCCGATAAAGCGATTTAAAAAGCGAAAGGCGGCCGAACGCTTCTCCAATTCGGCCTTGACAAATCTTAAGCAGCCCCGGCATTCGGGATTTCTAGCCGCATAGCTATTAACCTTAAGGCCGTTAACCAGAGCCAAAAAACGCATGCCATAAACTAAGGGTTCGCGGACCAAGGCAAACCAAAGGTGGCGGGCCTTGGTCCGGCGCATGAGTTCGATCATGCAGATACGACAAATTACAGGTAAATCATTATTGTTCAAAATTGACCGCTTAGCTGTACTTATTTATGTTTAGAGGCCGGTTTAGACGGTTTAGAAGTTGGTTAGGGCTTTAGCTGATTAGAAATTATAGACCAAACCAGCATAAAAGGATCTTCCGGGCATGTAAATGGGATTAGTGGCCGGGTTTGGATCGCCATAATTGTAGAGCTTATCAAAGATATTTGTGGCATCTAATTTAAGCTCGAGATTGCCTTTATCCCCAAAATCAATCAAGCCTTTACGTAGTGAAAAATTAACAATAGTAAAGCTTGGGTATGATAAATCAGGATTATAGGCGCCTTGTGTAAATAATGTTACTGTTGACGGGTAGACATTACCCCAATAGCTAAAGTTAAGATTTGTGGTTAATTTTATACTGGGAACCCTGACCAGTAAGCCATAGTTGGCCGTGCTCTTGGGAATCCAAGAACTGTACGTATTAACCCATCGGCCCAGGATATCTTGACGGCCTTCTCGATAGAGCTCTTCAGTCTTAAATAAATAAGACAAATAAAAGTACGGACGGACTTCTATATTGGTGTAGCCCAGCGCCCCGGCCACATTGCCGTTAAAGGATACTTCAATACCGGAACGGCGCTGTTTATCGGTGTTGCGCACGCGCCTGATATCCTGAATAGGATCTTCATGCTGGTAAACATAATCTTTGGTGTGGCTGAAAAAATAGGTAGCCGAAAAAGAAAAATATTTATCGTTAAGATCAAAACCAAATTCATATGAATCGGTATTTTCAGCTTTATTCCAGGGATAGCCTGAAAAACCGTAGCTTTCATACCAACTTGAAAATAGTTCCCGGGGCGATGGCGGCCTGAAGCTATGGGTCCAGTTGGCCCTGAGTTTTAAAAACTCTAAGGGCAGATAGCTTACGCCCAGTGACGGCGATAAGCGGCTGTAAGTCTGGCTGGTAGCAAACCTATCGTAACCGTATTTTGTTGGGTCAGATTTTAAGCGGGAAGATGGTTGAGTAAAGCCGTAGTCTTCAGCTCCAAAGCGCCGATCGCTAACTTTATAATAATCATACCTTAAGCCGCCGGAGAAGATTAATTTTTCTTCTAGTAGCCTTACGTTTCCGACCAAGTACCCGGCCAGGTTTTCAAATTCCACGGTCGTAATCAAAGGTTTTCCGGGGTTTGCGATTTGACCGTTACTTACGCTCGTTGAAGCGCCTTCGCCGGTTATGTAATTAAGATAATCTACACCGCCGGTAATTGTAAATATGTCGCCAGAATAGGTTACGCTGGCTTGACCAAGCGTGCGGTCAAAGGAGGAGGCCATTGGGTAGACGCCTGGCATGTGTTCGTTACTTTGATAAACTTCATTTAAGTTTTCGCCGTAAGTGAAACTAAGGTTCCAGTCCCATTTATCGTAAGAGCCATCGTAGTTGAGAGTGTGGTTGAAATTGTGGCGATAAGCTACCGTATCGCTAGCGTATAAAGCCGCATTTATATCGGTGGGATCGA
>JAITJB010000310.1 GCA_031279155.1 Deltaproteobacteria bacterium
AGAGACTAACCCCACCGTCATCCAAGCCCGCGAGGAAGAAGTTTGCTCTATTTTCTTAGATAAAATTTTAGCCATAGACGGTCTTGAACTTTTAGGCCCCAAGCCGGGCCAAGGCCCAAGGGTGGCTACGGTCAGCCTCAATATCTCCGGCTGGTCATGCTCGGATCTGGCGGCGGCCTTAGAGAGAGATTACGCCATCATGACTAGAGCCGGCCTCCACTGCGCCCCCATGACCCACCAGCACTTAGGGAGCTTTCCCTTTGGGGCGGTTAGATTTTCTTTTGGTCCTCAAAACACCGTTAGCGAGTCCTTAACGGCTGCGCGGGCCTTAGAGGAGCTGGCCAGGGCCAGACGCAACTAATGAGGATGCTTAGCGTGGAAACGGCTGAGATAATTTTGGTCTTTAGCTCCAACACCCGAATCCTCAATGCCGAGGATTTATTAGAGGAGAAAAATTTGCCCTTTACCTTGGTGCCCGTGCCCAAGGAGGTCAATCCCAACTGCGGGCTGGCCATAAGTTTTATCGAAAGCGATCGCGATCTAATTATGCCGGTCTTAGAGGCCGCTGATTTGATGCCCCAAGCCGCCTACCGCCGGAGCGGAAATGCCTTTTCCGCTTGGCCGTTGTCACACTAGGATAAAATTCTGATAAGAGAAAAGCCCGAGGCCAAAGGCCTCGGGCTTTTCTCTTATCTGGCTTGTTTTTTTTGTCCTTTACGGCTTGGCTAAGCCGGAGTCCTCTTTTTGGATTTGACCTAAGACGCACCAGTCCCGCTCTTCCCAGCCCCGGGCCAGGACTCTGAGCATGCGGTCCTCTAAGGTTGAGGCCAAGGGCATGGGCGTTTTACTCAGCCTTGCGGCAGCCTTAACTAAGCCGATATCCTTAGAGCCTAAGGCGGCGGAAAAGCCGGCCGGGTCGTAGGCGCCGTCTAAAATGAGCCGGCCGTAGATCTTAACCGACGGGGCGTTGAAGTTGGTGGTGGAAATGAGGTTAAAGAAGTTTTCCGGGGTTACGCCATGCTTTTCCACCAAGGAAAAAGATTCCGAGAGCATTTCGATTAAGGTCAGTAACATGAAGTTTCCGGCTAGCTTGACCGCGTGGGCGCCAGAGGGTTTTTCGCCGAGATCAAAGATCGTACCCATGGCCGACAAATAAGGCTCGATCTTGGCCTTGGCCTCAGCCGGCCCGGCTAAGCAGAGGTTTAAGGCCCCGACGGCTGCCGCCGCTGGCCGGCCAAAGACCGGGCAGCCCACAAAGGTCTGGCCGAGGGAAGCGTGGAGGGCGGTCAGAGCGTCCGAGAGCTCAACGCTGATGGTGCTCATGGCTACGTGGATTCCTCCAGGGGCCATCAGGGCTAAATCCTCAGGGCTAGTCAGCGATGTTAAGGCAAAATCATTGGAGACCATGGATATGACTAGATCGGCGCCCTTGAAGGCTTCGCGCGAGCTAGTAAAAACCGTAGCCGATAGTTCGCTAAAGGGTTTAGCTTTTTCAATGTCGCGGTTGTAGACGTCTAGGGGCAGTTTTTGGGCTAAGATGCGCCGGGCCATGTGGCTACCCATGCGGCCCAATCCGATAAAAGAAGCTTTCATGATTAACTCCTAAAAAAGTCGCAAGGCGTCGCCTCACGAGTATCTTGACTAAATACAAGGGGCGTTGTAAGTTTATTGAGCTTTCGCTGACCCCGGCTACTATTTTATGAAATCATATTCGAAACTATTTTTGATTAAAGATTTTATATACCATAAAGAGGAGAAAAATGGAAACTATTTCTAGGGACGAAGCTTGGGAACTTCTGACCAAACACAACAAGGAGCCCTTTCACCTTCAACACGCCAAGACCGTGGAGGGGGTTATGAGATGGTTTGCCGTCGATCAGGGCTTTGGCCATGAGGTCGATTATTGGGGCGTCGTAGGTCTTCTCCACGACATTGATTTTGAGGAGCACCCTGACCAGCACTGTTTGAAGGCCCCGGAGCTATTGCGCCAGGGCGGGGTTAACGAAGAGGTCATTAGGAGCGTGATAAGTCACGGTTACGGTCTGACCGTGGACGTTAAGCCCGAGCATGTGATGGAAAAAGTTCTCTACGCCGTCGATGAGTTAACCGGCCTCATCTGGGCTACGGCTCTGATGCGCCCCTCCAAAAGCGTAAGCGATCTGGAGGTTAAATCGGTTAAGAAAAAATATAAAACCCTAAACTTTGCCGCAGGTTGCTCCCGCGAGGTCATCGAGAGGGGAGCTAAAATGCTAGAGTGGGAGCTCGATAAACTTATTGATAAGACTATCCTGGCTATGAGATCTTGCGAAAGCGCTGTCAATAGCTAACTATTAACTGACTTGCTACTAGCTAGCTATTGTCTTGACTCGCTATTGGCTGGCTATCAATTTGGGCTTATCAAAAACCCTCTATTTTTCTCTTTTTGCCCAGCCATAGTAGGATTTTGGCCAAACAGCCTAAAACGGGTAGCTCGATGAGCGGCCCGATAATTAGGGCCAGGGCCACTAGCGGGCGATCGGGAAAGGCGCTGGCGGCAACGGTTAAGGCCACGGGCGAGTTTCTAGCTAAAGTGGTCAGGCTTAGCGAAACGCTATCTTGATAGCTAAATTTTAACAGATCGCCAACTATTCGGACTAGGATAAAGTTTAAGCAGAAAAAGAGAAGAACTGGCGCCAGAAGTCTTATTAAAACGTCTGGCCGCTCAGTAATATGGCGGCCCTCGCTAGCGAACATAAACGTCACGGCTAGGCACAGGTACCAAAATCTAAGCCTAGCTGTAGACCACTTAAGAACGCTCTTAAGCTTAGGTTGCGATCGGCTCAGGTAGACTAAGATCCTAGCCCCGGCTAAGGGGATAATTAGGACCGTAATGGCGGCTGTTATTATTTTTATAGGCTCAACGCCCCCGAAAAGCCCGCCCAAGAGCCACAGGTAGACCGGTAGTAATACGAGTTGGATAATGAGATTTAATGGTAGTATTGAAGCCGAAAGGGGTACGTTGCCTTTGGCCATAGCCGTAAAGATCAAATACCAATCGGTGCAGGGGGTGACCAATAGCATGATGAAACCGATCCTCAGATCTAGCTGCCCGGGTAAGAGCAGCTTGGCCAGAATATAGCCCAAAAACGGGATCCAGACGAAGTTTAAAAAAAGCGATGTTCCAGCAAATTTTATGTCTCTAAATCCTTTTTTGAGATCTTTAAGTTCGATTTCCCAAAATACCCCCAAGAGCATCAGCATTAAACACGGTTGGACCATTTTGGCTGCCACTTCCCCCACCGGGGTATAGCGGCCCAAGGCCAGACCTAGGAAGGCGGCTAAAGCCAGGACAATGGGTTCTATTTTTTCTGAAGTTGACAGAGCTGTTTCCTTTCGCGGTAATTTTTAAACTGCCCGGTTTTCCTTTACCGCTATACTCTCCTGGCCTTTGGCTAGGCTGCGATATCAACAATAGGTCAATGACTTGACAAATTCAATTGTTCCTGCTATTTATATCTTTATGAAAAAGACAGAGTACCCATTTCATTTTGGTCATTTAGGAACAAAGATTACATTAACCGTCGCCGCCGTAGCCTTGGCCTCGGTAATGTCCTATTTTGAACACCAGGCCAGGCTGGAGGCTACCTTACCTGAGATCATGCCGATTGAGCCAGAGCAGATCGCGCCACCCTCTGATCCAGGTCCTAATTTTGCCAGCCTGCTTTCCCCCACTCCGGAGATCCTCGACCAGGTCAAAAATCAGACGCCTGAAAAGCCTGATTTTGATAAAAAGGCCGCAGTTTACGAGGAGATGATCCAAAGTGCGGCCAGGCGTCACAGTATCTCCCCGGCCCTCATCAAAGCCGTTATCCAGGCTGAATCGAGGTTTAACGCTCAAGCCGTCTCTTCCCAGGGAGCGGTTGGCTTGATGCAGGTTTTGCCCAGTACGGCCCGTTCCTTGGGCGTCAATAGCCCTCACGAGCCTTACAATAATATAAACGCCGGGGCTAGATACCTTAAAAAACTCTTAATTGAGTATAACGACGACGAGTATTTGGCATTGGCGGCCTACAATTGCGGCCCCGACGCCATCAGGCGGTACGGCAACGCCATGCCGCCCTTCAGGGAGACCAAGAGCTTTGTAGCTAAGGTCATGCTTTACTATCAGTCTTATATAGATTCCTGACGATTTTTAGGGTCATCACTTTTTGGGCCTTTTTTGAGGCTTAGTGGGTGAAGCTTCAAAAAAATAAACTAAATTCATACTGCCGGGTTTTGGCTGTTAGGCCTTAACCCGGTTTTTTAATGAAAAATCACTGTTTTTTTGGTAAAAAAGGCTAATCTAGAAAAAATTTGCGGCCTTAAAATTTTGGCGGAATTTTTGCATAAGAAAATCATAAGAAAAGCATAAGAAGAATTAAGAAGCAGAAGGAGCATAAGAATTAATAAGGAATCAAAAGGAGTCAAAGGGGTCACATGGCGTCAAAGGAATAATATGGCGGCAAAGGAATCACAGGCCGTCAAAGGAATCATAGGGAGTTGAGATTGAGGGGCCGACTTGGCGACGGCCAATAATTTTTTGATTGTGGGTTTTTTTATGACTAAAGTTATCTATCGGCTTGGAAAAATGTTGCGACCTTATGTGGCCCTTAGCGCACATAGTACTCTTGGCAGTCTTGGCAATCTTGGCAATCTTGGCAATCTTGGCACTCTTGGCGTTCTTGGCGTTCTTGGCGCTCTGGTGGTCGGGCTATTGGCCTTAGCTGGCCCATTGAAGGCTCAGATGGATTGGATGACGCCAATCCATATAACGCCTAGGCAGTTAGTGGAAGCCTATCTAAACGATTTCCATGCCGCTGACGCCCGCTATACGGGAAAACTGGTGGTGGTTACTGGCCGGATCCGAAGTATCGTCCCGCCTGACCAGACCTATAGGACCCACCCTTATCCTTATGTGACCATGGATTCTGGGCCCAACCAGCCCTTAGTCATCTACCTGTGGGAATGGGAAGCTGAGACCTTGGCCCAAGCCCGCCCGGGCCGAACCACTTCCGTCATGGGCTTCTGCCAGGGGGTCACCCCGCAGCTGAGTTTAACTGACGCCTGCCTTTATCCTGGGGGCTGCGGCGGGCCGGTGGCCAATTTTTACGGTCCATATTTTAAACTACCGCCTACCCCGCAGAGGCGGCGAACTCAGCCCAACGACTGATTAGTCTATGAGAATATTATTGATGGCCGGGGGTACGCCAGCTAGTTTTCTTAGCCTTAAACTACCCGGCTGAGGTTACGGGAGCGACCGATCTCCATGTTGGCGGCCTCCCGCATGTTCTTTTCATCAATAAACTGGTTTTGGGCCTCAATATCACGGGTGACCTCATGGCGGAGGTTGCCTAAATGGCGGTCGGTGGCCGAAGCCATTTTAGAGTTGGCCATCGAGGTAGCTACGATTAATTCGGCGGAACTGGCGTTATCACTCATGATTGACCTTTGGGTGCTCCAGGGTGCGCTTTGGAGGGTTATTTTTTTGCGGCGACTTTTCTCGAAATTGCCTAGAAATTGTTAGAAAGATCTCGATAGCTCTCAAGAGATCTCGAAAATAACTAAAATCAATGATACAACCGGTGGGCCAAAAAGTACAGCCAATCGACCAAACAAATGCCGAAAGGCCGCCCTTTGGCCAATACAAAAAAATGGACAAACCCCGGGCCTACCCATAAGAGCGTCCTAAAGTGGGGTTTAGCAGAATTTTAAAGCTAACTAAGGCTTACTTATAGCTGAAAATAGTAGAGAATTCCATCAAGGTTGTGAACTTTTTGGAGCGCCCCTGGAGGCGAGTTTCTAATCTGGCCGATCACAGAATTTAAGATGTCGCCGGCCAAATTGACGTCCTCAACCATCGAGCCCTGACTGGCCAAATGGTTTTCCATGGTAATTTTCTCTAGTACTTTAGAATCTTTAGCTAAAGCATCCAAATTGGCTTGAAAATCCTTTACGCTTAAGGTTTGGTTTTTAGAGCGTCCGTCGGGTGACGACGGAACGTGTGGCTTAAATGGTAGTATCTTCATATCTAATCCCCCAATTTTGCCGCCGTTTTGAGCTCTAAAATCGGTGGCTTGGTGAGGTAAACCGACCAACTCTCAGCCGGTCACGACCCATATCGTGGTCATTAAGGGCGGCTTATTGTGGTCGTTGGGTAGGAGCCAAGGTGAACTTGGTCAGGCTAATGTATAATCTCCGCTAGGATGGGGAGCGAAAGCCAAGCTCAGAGAGCTTAGAGGATCTTTGATCGGTTGCTCCCGAAATACTTATCGGCAAACTTCAGGCAAACCTTAAGGGTTTTATAGCTAAACCTGAAGTTTTTTTTTAGCTTGAATGAAAAATCGGGATTTGAAGGATAATAAATAGATTTTTTAGGTAGTTAGCCTAAAAAAAGTTTCGGCCAAGGGCCGAGCTATTTTTTGATTAGGTAGCGTTGAGGAGCATAAGGTCAGAAAAGGGAGCGTAAAGGCCAGAAAGGGAACGTAGGGATAAGAAAAAAAAGAACCAGGGCGAGAAAAAAACTTGCGAAAAAAAATTACGCCGCAGAAAAAAAACCAGACCGCGAAAAAAAAACCAGGCCGAAAAATAACCTAATTTTAGATTGTCGCCTCGGGGGCCATAAAAAATGAACAATTGGCCGTCGGGGTTTTTTAATTTATCTAGAAAAAATACGAGTTTAGGTATGACGTTACGAGGGGGTAAGAGAGTTGTCTTTGGCGGCCAGGCTATACCATTTTTCGGCCAAGGCCTCGTCTTTGACAGTGCCTTTACCCCGGCTAAGCATAGCCAAGCGTGGAGCTGAGAAATAAATTCTCCTTGTTGGGCGGCTAAGTGAAACCATTTGAGAGCTTCACCGTAGTCTTGGGTCACTAATTCGCCGTTATAATAAATGTTACCAAGATAAAGTTGGGCCTGAGTTAGTCCTTGTTTGGTAGCTCCGCGATACAACTTGATGGCCTTTTTGACGTCTTTAACAACCCCACTTCCCATTTCAAGCATGCAGCCAGGGTTATACTGGCCGGCAGCCTGCTTTATTTTGGCGGCTTGGCGAAACAATTTAACAGCCTTTCGGAGTGTTTTTTTTGGTCTAATTTCGGGCTGGCATAAAAAATCCCCACGGAAGCCTATTTCTAAGCCTTGAGGGGATTTCGAGAATCTTTGTATGATTTTATATTAACGTGCTGTGGGGATTTTGCTTAACGTTCCGGCTGCATATGACGTTTTGCCAGCCCTGGATAAGGGTTTTTGTAGCAAGACCAGGGCTGGCAAAATGTATTGTAGTGAACCGTGAAAATGGAGCGTAGCGTAATGACCTAGGCGAACGTAGCCTAGCCGCCTACGGGCGGCGAAGCATATACAGTCCTGTTATGCGCTGTGCGACTTTTTACATTTATTCCATTTATTTTTTTGTAAATAATGAAATAATTTTTTGCAAAATACCCCCATCCGATTTTTCCATATAATTTTGGACAAAATATTCAGCAAATTTCTTCGCTTCTTCATCCTGTTTTATCGGAATAGTAACATTGTCCTCATCTTCATTTATAAATTCCGGAACAACAAATTTTATATATTTTTTTGGAAGTCGATCGTCCTGGATGTTTATTTCTTTTGATATACTACTCCGAATAGCTTTCCTTATTTCTGATTTCTTTAAATAATATGCGTTCCCATAATGTTCAATATCTGTATCCACCGGAAGGATTACGATTTCATTTTCAGCGGTATCATACCCAATGGCATAATTTGAATAGGTATACGTTGTTCTACGAACAACCACAAAATCCATCATCCCAACATCTACACCGCAACCATAAACTACAGTATAGCGTTGCGGGTTGGGAATAACCTTTTTGAATAATTCACGCAATTTTTTATAATTTTCTAGACATACGGAATCAGGGGTTTTCTTTGCCATTTTTTCCTCCAAAGGTTTTAGCCTTTATCATGATCAAGGCTAAGATTTATACACAGCTGTCCAAGATAAAATCTCACAAAAACAGGATCTTACGAAAGCACCGTC
>JAITJB010000031.1 GCA_031279155.1 Deltaproteobacteria bacterium
GCCCTTAATGTACCCCCATATCACCCAAATGGTGGCCATAGCCGCTTCTAGAGGCCTTTGGGTGATGCTTAACACCAACGCCGTTCTCTTAAGCCAAAAGATGTCCGAAGAGCTCTTAGAAGCCGGCCTTACCGATATCTTCTTTTCCTTTGATTCTCCCTATCAAGAGGCTTACGAAAGCGTTAGGCTAGGCGCCAAATACTTTAAGGTCATCGACAACATCAAAAACTTTATGGAGATTAAGGAGAGACTCGGGAAAAGCGCTGTCCAGACTAGGGCGAGCATGGTTTTGCCCGAGGGCGAGCCAGATGACCTCAAGGTCACGCAAAGCGATTATATCAAGCTTTTTAGGGATCTAAAAGTGGCCGAAATAGGCTTTGGCTTACCTACTGTCTTAGATTGTAACTACGCCGATCTGCCGGCCCCAGCCTCTTTTAAGTGTCCTGATCTCTTTAGGCGGATGTTTATCTTTAACGACGGGATCTGCGGGCCATGCTGCGGCGATTGGGAAAGGCGCTTAATTGTCGGCGACGCAACTAAACAATCGCTGTATGATATTTGGCATAGCCCCCAATACCAGCGTCTCCGTCAATATCACTTAGAAGGTCGCTACCGTCAAATCGAGGCCTGCGCCGCCTGTAGCGTACCTTATCTCTCTGCGCAGAATGTTTAAGATGACAAATATTACCCCGCCAAAGAGTCGCGCTAAACATATTTTCCGCACTAAAGCTATTAAGCTTGGACCGCTAACCATTGGCGGCGGCGCCCCGGTCGTCGTCCAGACCATGACCAACACCGATACTAGAGACGTTAAGGCTACTTTAGCCCAGATAACCAGATCTTTCGAGCGGGGCGCGGAGGTGGTCCGCCTGGCCGTGCCCGATAAAAAATCGGCCATAAGTTTTGCTGAAATTACCAAACAGAGCCCGGTCCCCTTAGTGGCCGATATCCATTTTAACTACCGCCTAGCCTTAGCCGCCCTAGAGGGCGGGGCTGCCGGCTTAAGACTAAACCCGGGTAACATAGGAGATCCCAAAAACATCCGGCGAGTGGCTGAAGCAGCTGGCGCCAAAGGCGCGGCCATAAGGGTCGGCGTAAACTTAGGATCGCTCGAAAAAAACGCTAAAGCCAAAGCTTCTAGCCTGCCTGAGGCCATGGTCGAGAGCGCCTTAGCTCAGGTTAAGCTCATAGAGGAAACTGGCTTTGAAAACATCAAAGTTTCTCTAAAAGCTTCTTCGGTTAGAGAGACAGTAGAAGCTGTAAGGTTATTTGCCCAAAGATGCGATCTTCCTCAGCACTTAGGCATCACCGAGTCAGGCGATCTAAAGACCGGGACCGTGCGATCTTCGGTCGGCTTAGGCATATTACTCTCCGAAGGTATTGGCGATACCATAAGAGTTTCTTTAACTGGCCCGCCAGAAGAAGAGGTCGACTGCGCTTGGGAGATTCTCTCGGCCTTAGGACTTAGGCGCCGGGGGCCGGAATTTATTTCTTGCCCCACCTGCGGGAGATGCCAAATAGATTTACCCTCTCTTTTAGCCGACGTCAAATCCCGCCTAGCCGATCTAAAAAGCCCTCTGACCATAGCCGTCATGGGCTGCGTGGTTAATGGCCCGGGGGAAGCCCGAAGTGCCGATGTCGGCATCGCCGGCGGCCGGGGTACGGGCCGACTTTTTGTCAAAGGTTTTGAAGTGGGATCGTTTAAGTTTGATAATTTAGCCAAGGCCTTAGAGGATAAAGCCAGAGAGATCGACATGGAGCTTTTGGCCGCAGGCGCCAGAGAGGAAAACTCCAAAACTTAAAGCTCCAAAACTTAAATATCCAAGATCCAAACTCTAAACTCTCAGCTCTAAGCTCTAAGCTCTAAGCTCTAAGCTCCAAGCTCCGAGTTGTCACCGATTAAGAAATTGACATTATCGCAGCCGCTGACAATAAAAACCTTGCTTTCTACCTTTTTTCTTTAGGCTTTAAAATATTATCAAGATGATATGATGGCGGAAAATAAAGATGCCGCTAAAGATCGCCCCGAATATGGGCGCAGTTTGCTTGCCTTCTTTCGGAGTGACTAAAAATGAGTTCGGACGGGGAGACTTTAGATGAGCTCGGACGGTGAGACTAAAGATAAATTCGGGAAAAGTTTAGCAGTTTAGAATTTGCAGTTTGCAGTTTCAATTTCAGTTTCAATTTGAAGTTTATCTATCAAGCAAAAGTTTTATCAGGCCTTTACAATTCGGCGCACACTGCCTGCCCAATTGACGCGATGGCAGTTCCTAGATGATACTTTAATTCCGACGCAAGTAAATTCCAATCGAACGCGTATACCGCAACTTGCGACATGTTCCAAGGGCAGCCTTTCAATGCGCCGACCTATATGATAGACCATGACATGGATATGGATTTCATGCGCGATCTTGAAAGAATAAAAAAAACCTAAGTTCTAACTCTATACCCATGGCTAAGGCCAGGGATTATTTTGGGAGATTCTCATGAAGCCATCTCTAACAGTAGTTGGCGGCGGCCTTTCGGGCTGCGAGGCGGCTTATAGGGCGGCAGCCTACGGGCTTAAGGTCCGCTTAGTGGAGATGAAACCCATTTTGTTCTCCCCGGCCCACAGTAACCCCGATTTAGCTGAGCTAGTTTGCTCCAACTCCTTTCGCAGCGATGACCTCAAAAACGCCGTCGGCCTTCTTAAGGCCGAGCTCAGGCGATTGGGTTCTATTGTCATGCTAGCCGCCGATCAGACTAGGGTCCCGGCTGGCCGAGCCTTAGCCGTGGACCGAGAGTCTTTTAGTCAGTTGGTCACCTCAAAGCTAGGTTCGCTTCCTCAGATTGAGATCGTCCGAGACGTCTTCCAGCCGCCCTTAAACAACCAAGGGCCCTTGGTTATAGCCGCCGGTCCTTTAGCTGAAGACGCCTTAACAGAGGCTTTAAGCGCCATTACGGGAGCTGAAAACCTCCACTTCTACGACGCTGTGGCTCCGGTCGTAACCAAAGAATCCTTAGATCTAAGCCGGATGTTTTTTGCTGACCGCTACGGTCAGGCGCCTGGCGGCGACTACTTAAACGCCCCGATGGATAAAGAGCTCTTTGTGGCCTTCCTCAATGCCTTAAAAGAAGCCGATCAGAGCGAAAAGAGAACTTTTGAAAACGAGAGGTATTTTGAGGGCTGCCTGCCCATAGAGGTCATGGCTCAAAGGGGCGTTCATACCCTAGCTTATGGCCCCATGAAGCCGGTGGGCTTAATCGATCCTAAAACCAACCAGCGGCCCTACGCGGCCGTTCAACTGCGGCGAGAAGATGAGGCTGGCACCCACTGGAACATCGTGGGCTTTCAGACGAGATTAACCAGGCAAGCCCAAATGAGGGTTTTTAGGCTCATTCCCGGCCTAGAGAACGCCCAATTCGCTAGATTTGGTTCTATCCACCGCAATACCTTTCTGACGGCCCCCAAGGTCTTAGACCCTTACCAGCGCCTTAAGGTCGCCCCAGAAATCTTTATCGCCGGTCAACTTTCCGGAGTTGAGGGCTATGTGGAATCTGCCGCCCAGGGCCTTTGGGCCGGGGAGAACGCCGCCCGCTATGTCTTGGGTAAGCCCTTAGTCAGACCGCCGGAAGCCACGGCCTCAGGCGCCCTTCTGGGCCACTTAACTAGAGATAGCTCTAATTTTTCGCCCTCAAATATTACTTTTGGCTTGTTCCCACCAGTGCCCCCAAATATCACCAAGGCCGAGCAAGCAAGTTTTCGTCAAAATCAATCCCAAAGCCTTTTAGAAGACTTTTTAAGAGAGATAGATTACCCTTTGGGGCCATAACTTTAAGTCAAGCCTTGGTTGGGTGCTTGGATGCTTGGACGCTTGGATGCTTGGATGCTTAGTTGCTTAGTTGCTTAGATGCTTTGCCGCTTGGACGCTAACCAAAGGGCAAATTGACAGCATTCAAACACATAAGAAAACCGGCCTTAGCTTGCCGCCCTCATAACCCACCCGAAAAGCCCCCCATAGCGGCTCAGCTTAGCTTGAACGCCCAACCCGGTGGGTCCGCCATAGTCAAAGAATTTTTTTTAAGCTTTCCTCTTAAACATTGAAAGCCAGGCGCCCGCTAGCGGGCGCCTGGCTTACGGTTATTTAAGAGGGTTTTCTCTTAAAGCTAGATAAAAGGTTTAAACTTAAAACTCAAAGCCAAGACCGACAGAAGCCTTATGCTCGGTGAAGCCTTTGGCCGCGTTTAGATCGTAGTTGGCAAAAAAGTGTACAGAGCTCTGGGTTTCAACGTTTAAGGTAGCCCCGACCTGGAAAGAATTCCTTTGGTGCTGGATCCCGTGGAGATCCATTTGACCGTTGTAGCCGACAAAACCGACTTTGGTAACGTTGTCGGGACGCGCGGCCGCAAAGGTGTAGCCAAGACGCAATTGCGGGTTGATAACCACCGAGCCAACGTCAAAGCTGCCGGTGACCTTCACCTGAAGGGGGATTTCCAATAGATGGTCCGATTTTCTGGCTACGAAAGTGGCCGGGACGCTCGATCCAGTGACCTTCTCGGTGAAAGCGTCCTGAGTGAAGGCAAAGTAGCGAACGCCAACGTTGGGGGTGATGGACCAATTGTCAATTGTATATTCGTAGCCGATCCTCGCAGCGTACTGCCAAGTGTCAACATGGAATTTGGCGTTTTTCCTGCC
>JAITJB010000075.1 GCA_031279155.1 Deltaproteobacteria bacterium
AGAAGTTTTGCCAATAGGCTTTGCCGTATGGAAAAGCGCCTTTTACTTAAGCTAAAAAAAGCTTAGGACAAGATAGCAATAATCGCTTTCTTTAAGACTTCTAACATTCCCCCGCTTCCAAAGCTTCCCACGCTTCCCACGCCTCCAACGCTTCCAACGCCGAAACTGATGATAGACCTGCGCTCTGCCGCTTGCCCCACTACCGATGGCCACAGGTTTGCCTATCGCCCCATGCTTTTCTATCGCCTTAAGCTTGCCTATCGCCTCGTGCTTGCCGATAGCCCCGTTCTTACCTATCGCCTTGCTTGCCTATCTCCCCGTCCTTACCGATCGCCTCGTGCTTTCCTATCGCATTGTGTTTTCCGATCGCCTTTTTCTCGCCGACCGTAACTTTCATAAAGAATAAAAAAAATCTGATTTTTAGCTGAGAACCTGCGGCCAAAATGGTATGCTTAAGGCAAAATATAGGTTTTGGCCGTTCAAGCTTTAAAGTTCAAGCTAAAGGCGTTCGAGCAAATTTAACCTTAGAAAGTATCGGAGGGATTATACCACATGAGAAGTGAAGGACTGATTATCGGCATAATAGCCTTTGGCATCATCGGGGTATTTCATCCCATCGTGATCAAGGCCGAATATTATTTTACCGATCGGATTTGGCCGCTTTTTTTGGTTGTAGGCTTAATTGCCATCGCCATATCCTGTTTTATTTCTAGAATAATTCTCTCGTCGGCCTTCGGCATTTTAGGCTGCACCTGCCTATGGTCAATTCTTGAGCTCAAAGAACAGACCAGGCGCGTTCAAAAAGGCTGGTTTCCTCAAAATCCTAAGCGGCAAACTAAAAAATAAACTCTAGATGCCTAAAGCCCATCAGAGGTAGCGCCAAACGCTCTGTCCGGCTTTATCTTCGACGATAACGCCCATTTCACTTAACTCCTTACGGAGCCGGTCAGCTTCGGCCCAATCTTTGTTGGCCCTGGCCTGGCTCCTTAAGGCTACGCGCTTTTCGATCTCTTCGACCTCTGGGCCGTCAACTGGCGTCTTTAGGCTGGCTAAAAACTCTGTGGGATCTCTTTGCCACAAGCCTAAATGCTCACCAAGTGATTTTAAGATGCTGAGCCAAAATGCCGCCTCGGCTTTATTTCCAGCGTCAATCCTCCGGTTTAAGCCGTGGACCAGCTCAAAAACGTAGCCCATGGCCTGAGCGGTATTTAGATCGTCATCCATAGCCCCAATAAACTGCTTTTTAAGCTCTAAGGCCTCATCTGCTTGGGCCTTGGGGCCGTCATAATCGCCCAAAAGTTCCTCCGCCGCTTTCAAAGTACGGTAGATGCGCTCTAGGGCCCGGCCAGCTTCCTTTAAACCATCGTCAGAAAACTCAATGGGCGCCCGATAATGCTTGGTAACCAAAAAGTACCTCAAAACCTCAGGGTGGTAGAGCTTAAGGACGTCTTTGACCGTAAAAAAGTTACCCAAAGATTTTGACATCTTTTCATGGTTAATGTTAACGAAGCCGTTATGGGCCCAAATATTAGCCATGGGCCGGTTTAAGGCCGCCGATTGGGCTAACTCGTTTTCATGGTGTGGAAAAATGAGATCTTGACCGCCGCCATGGATGTCAAAGGCCGGCCCCAAGAGCCTGGCGCTCATGGTAGAGCACTCGATGTGCCAGCCTGGCCGGCCCTCCCCCCATGGGGAAGGCCAAGAGGGTTCTCCGGGTTTAGTTGACTTCCACATGGCAAAGTCAGCCGGGTGTTTTTTGCGCTCGTCAACCGCCACTCTGGCCCCGGCTTCCTGATCTTCGGTCTGCCGACCGCTGAGCTGACCGTATTGCCGAAAGGCCATGACGTCAAAGAAGACGTCGCCGTCAGCAGCATATGCCAAACCAGCGTCGATAATGGCCTTAATGTCTTCTTGCATCTGTTGGATGTATTCGGTGGCCTTAGGCGTGTGGGTGGGCGGTAAACAGCCCAGAGCTTTTAGGTCGTCGTTAAAACTTTTAATAAAAGACTCCGAGAGTTCTCGCCAGTCCCGGCCCTGCTCCCGGGCTCGGTTGATGATCTTATCATCGACGTCAGTGTAATTGCGCACGTAGTTAACTAAAAGCCCCATGGACTTAAGATGCCTGACTAAAATGTCAAAGGCCGCCGCCGCCCTGGCGTGTCCGACATGGGCGTGGTCGTAGACGGTGGGGCCGCAAATGTATAGGCCAACCTGGCCGGGCTCAATGGGCTTAAAGTCAACTAGAGTGTGGGACAAGGTATTATAAAGTCGAAAACTCATCAGCTAAGGCACCTTTCAAAACTTATCGATATGAAAGCTAAAACCGCTTTTTAGGGTTTGGTTAGGGAAACTTTTACGAACAGTGACTTCTACCATTATCTGTACACAATGATCAAGAGCACCGAGGGAAAAAACTCTTCGGCCAGATCGGAAAATGGCCGAACTTGTGGCTCAGTCGGGATGGGTAGTCTTGCGCCTAGCCTAGCTAAAAGCGACCAGAGATAGTCCACTTTTACCGCGTAATTGACGTTTTGGTAATCGCCTATGAGCCTAGAAGAAATTATACCTACCACCTGACCGTTGGAGGCTATGACTGGCCCCCCGGAATTACCCGGCTGAACCGGAATATCAATTTGAATCAACCTCTCATCGTCTCGCGGTCCTGTTTGAGAATTAACTCTTCCAAAGGTAGCCTTTTGGTTGGCGCCTTGGAGACCAGGGCTAGGATAGCCTAGAGCCATGACCTCCTCCCCTCGCCTGAGCTCAAAAGCCCTGGCTAACGGTATGGGCTCTGTGGCGAGAGAAAATTTTAAGACGGCCAGATCGCTTTCGATGTCAAAACCAATTAAGTACCCAGGGTAGATGTTCCCATCATAGGGATCTAAGCCGGCTATCCTTTTAGCTTCGGTAACTACGTGAAAGCTAGTAACCAAAAGCCCCTCATGATTAATAAAAAACCCTGTGCCGCTCGTAACATCGAAGTCTTTCAGAAGCTCTTGGGGCGATATGGGCGCGGGCCCTGCCCCCGGACGCTCTGAAGGCTCCCTTGGCTTTCCTGGCGCTGGCGGGGCTGGCGGCGCCGGAGGGGCGGAAGGCGCCGGCGGCGCAGAAAGCCTAGAATCGACCTTAAGGCCTAAATCGCTTAGCTCTTGAAGATAAAAGAGGGCGGAGCTATGGCTCGGCTCATAAAAGTCGCAAGCGGCCATAAAAAGGACCGCAGCTAAGATTATTAAAAGCCTTACGCGAAGAAGCCAGGTGGCGAATTTTTTCCCGCCAATCATGGTCTTAATGAGCGTGGGCATAATCTAAGCTCACCTTCCCGACTCAATATTGGCAGCTCAGCCCCTCGCGCTTGAGCCTTAAAGCCGCCTCTTCGGAGCCCAGCATAGCCGCATGACACAAAAAACCGTACTGACCCGTCCGCTCAAAGGAGGCAAGGTCATAGCGTATGTCCTGGGCCCGGCGGTCGTAACTAGGGTCTCCCCTGGTCGTAGAAGGCTGGTTGGGCGGAACCTCGGAGTGGTTGGATAAAGAGCAACTGGCCAAAAAAAGTATGGGGATGAGAAGAGCCAGAAGTGATTTAAAAAATAGAAGCACAAAAAAACGCCTAATAAGGAAAACCTATATCAATATCTACAGACTAAACCTCTCTTACCAAAACCGCGAAATCTTCCCGCCGGTGGCCGGCGGGCAAAGCTAGTAAGGCTAGTAAGGCTATCAAGCCGAGCAAGGCTAGCAAATCGAGCAAAGCGAACAAAGCTACCAAGGCTATCAAGGCGATTTTGCTGATAGCCTGGCCAGGCTAAGCGAGGCTAGGCTACGCCTTTAAGGTTATATTATCATGATAACGCGCTTACGGGTTAATAATGATCTAAGCTAGTAATTTTCAAGATAAATTTTGACGATAGGCTAAATGTCAAGAGAGACTACAAAACAGAAGTCTGTTGCGCGAACGAGAGCATTATATCACAAACCCACAAGGCCATGTGACCATCTCCGAGGCCGAGTTCCTCCAGGCCAAAGCTGGTAAGCATATAGCCAAGAAACCTCCCCCCAAAAAAACGAACCGTTCGTTTTTCTTTTTTCAGAAAATTTGGCGGCGTAATTTTTTTTAGTTTTAGGCTTTGTTGCCCTTCAATCTAAACGCCTAGGCCGGCCTTTAGCGCGGCGTGCAAGAAGAAATTTGGCTTGGCTAAGCTGGCCTTAGCTTACCTTGGCTGACATTAGCTAACTTCGGACTTTTTCCAAAAAAAGCCCGCCACGCGCAATGCGGGCAGGCTAATTTAAAATCTGGACAGAGAAAGGCCCTTGTTGGGATTTAGCTTTTCTAACTACTCTGGTGTGATTGGTTTACGTTTAGGCGGCGCGGGTTTAAATTTCTGAGAATCCATCAGATTGTCAATGTCACTTTGCCTAACTCGCCAATAACCCCTCTCACCAATCCGAAAACCAGGGACCTTGCCAGCCCGGATCATGGCTGAAAGGGTTTTGGGGCCGACACCTAGGAGCTTAGCGGCTTGGCCTACAGTTAGCACCTTTTCGGGCTCATCCATAGCACACCTAAATAACTTGAAATTTTTTGGTAAAACCTACTTAACCTTAGTTATTGCTCTGATCATAGTGCTGTAGGTTTTATTTGTCAAATATTTTATTTTACTTTTGAGGCCTGTCACAAGGTGGCCAGCGTCTGCCACGTGGTAGCCAA
>JAITJB010000131.1 GCA_031279155.1 Deltaproteobacteria bacterium
TTTGGCCAGACTCCATGTTAAAGACCACGGCCCAGCCGCCCAAAAATTTAACCTCAAATTCCGCCGGTATGGCTTTGGGCTGAGAACAGGTGGCTCTGACCACAAAGCCGGATCGTGGGGCTTGCGAGGTTAATTTTAGCGAGCTTATCTCAGCGCAGGCATTGGGGGCCAAAATGGTTTGGACATGCTTAAAAAGCCTGGACTCCACTCCCCGAAAATCTATGACCTTGTTGTAGCGCTCATGCCTGAACAATTTGCGTCTTAAGTACAAAAGGTCGGCTTTGACCTGAGGAAATCCATACTCCGAACGACTGACCACCGGGGCCGCCGGAACCGGTTCCCCGGCGTCGCTATGGGAGGCCTTGTTGTAAATTAAAATCAGGGCCGCGATCAAAGCGACTACGCCTATGGCCATTATCGAGTAGCCTAACTTGGTCCCGAAAATGGAGCGCCCGGGATCGCTTAAGAGATCGACGTCGGCCAAAATCGGACTTGGGCGATCGTCAATGGCCCGGGTCTTAGAGAAAATAGAGCGTTTGGGCGGCGCGGCCTTTTCGACCGGCTCCTCTAAAACATCGGCGACATTGTAGGCTGGAATAAAAAACTTCTCCCGGCAAAAAGGACACACGGCCCAGGCGCCACTGGGAGGAATCTTGTCTCTGTCTACTCTGACTTTATTAAGGCAATTGGGACAGCTTAGGGATTCTTTCATGGGTCTATCCTAAGTAACCTAACCAAACATTTTAGATCGAAATTTTTGATGAAAATATCGAGCGATCGTTTGCTCGCACGCGGAACCCAAAACACTTACTTAACTCTAGCCCGCTTTTTGCCATCGCACCGCCATTACCAATAGATCGCTTGGCGATTTCAGGCCGCCCTTAAAATGACGCCCCCGAGATCGAGCAATTTAAAATTTTTAAAGATAATACGAGCGTAACGCTAGGCACTTGTTTGAAACGAGGAGCGTGCGAGGTGAAGATTTTGATCTCCTGCTTTGTATAAAGCTCTTGTCAGCTAACCAAATACAATCTATCAAAATTTTAAAACCCTGTCAAATCTGGCTTAAATTGGTTAAAATTTTGGCCTAGCCTATTAAACCAGCGATCGCGGCTTGGTCAATATTTTTCCTCCCTATTTTTGCTCCCTATGTTTCGCTACTTAATTTTCGTTCCATTGTTCCCGTGAACGCGTGTTCGCGTGTTCGCGCGTTCTCTTGTTCTGGATCTGAGGCTGAAGCGGCAACTTCTGATAGTTAGATCGTTTTATCAGAAGTTTTGCCCTAAAGGATCCGGTCAATTTATTAACTAAATCAACCGATAGGCCGCCTTGGCCCTAAAAATTATAAGGCTAGCCGTCATGCTTGGGCTTGGGCTTGGGCTTGGGCTTGGGCCAGACCCCTTGACAACTAGCCTAAAATGGAGATATTGTAAAAATTATCATGAGTAAAAGGTGTACCAACAAACGCACCAAAACCTTGTCAAGTGATAGCAACATTTTTTCCCAAAAAAAAGACTGTAATCTCTTATAAGTATTAAACTATCTAAATTAGCCGATAGCTTTAGGCGACGCTCCAAAAGATCGCTTAAGCTTAAAGCGCTTACCCACCCCTTGCCATGAGCTTTCAGATGGAAGTGGGCAAATGATCGTTTTTTAGATTTTATTTAGATCTTATTTTTATATAGAATTCGGCGGGTTTGCCGCCCGGTATAGGCGCCTTTGAAATGGTCAATCGTTGGATAGCGAGTTTAGCCAGTTCGGTCGCATCTAGATGGAGCGCTCGGGTTCTCCAAAAAACTTCTAAAATGTAACCGCTAAGAGCCTAAAAATTATCGAAAAATAGTTCTCTAAATTTTAGGCTTTGGTCGAGGACTCTTTAAAAAAGCAAACTCGCCAAGATAACGCCTATAGTAACTAAATTTATTGGCAACAACGGCATAAAATACATCAAAACATGCAATAATTCGAGCCTTTTTTTACCGCCACCTGGGCCGGTCTTGTCTAATCTAGGTCTACAAAACATTATGCCTCTCTGTATTTTACGTACACTCGGCCAATAGCCTGATAACCTTGTTGTTGACCTTTTTGGCCCTAAACCTAAGCTTTGATTTGACTTTATATGGCCCTTTTCCCTGTTATGAGCCGACATAAACCTGGGGCCAAAATTCCCTTTTGGTTTTGGCCCCAAAATTGCAAATTAGAATTTAGTTTTTCCTTTCACTGGTCTGGCTCAGACTTATTTAATTTTTTCGCTCACTTTGGTCATCCTAGCCAAAAACTTTAAAAACCTAGATTTAGCCAAAGGATGAAATTTTTGACCCCACAAAAAAAATTAAAAAATAGGACTGACGACTACCCCCTGCCTAAAGGCTGTTCAACCAAGGCCGGTCTGACTTTAATCGAACTCATGGTTGCGCTTTTATTGTCAATACTAGTAATAGGCGCAACTTTTATGATTTATCAGACTAATAGTCGTTATTATTACCGACAGCAGTCCATCCTCGAGCAGGAACAAAACCTCCGAGCGGCTCTCTACATCATGTCCCGCGATGTCCGCATGGCTGGCGATGGGCTGATCGTTATGGGCGTTGACAAGGTCCAGGCTTACGTGCCTAACGCCATGTCCTCTGGCGGCAGTTGGTTTATCTACGACGACGCCGATATTACAGATTACGGCATCAGACCTATTTTCGGCGGCAATAGCGCTACCGGCCCTGATACCCTAACTATCTTTCGCACTGCTGTAGAATCCTCGGTTTCTTTTGCCCACTTGGCTTCGTCTTTCACCTCCTCAGCCAATAAGATTTTCCTAAGTAGTCCCATCCAAACCCACACCGTGGCCAAGGGCGACGTCATTGGCCTAGCTTATGGCCGGGACGCCTTATTGTTATCCGTGGAAGACATGTCGGCCCCCGGGGCTACGCCGGCGGAAATCACCTTAGGCGAGCGCTTCAAACCTGGTGGAAACTTCCCTGAGGGCCTTAGCTTTCCCGAGGGCACTTACGTTTATAACCTCCGCGACGTCTTTATGACGACCTATTGGGTAGATACGGCTAAGAGTAATCTTATGGCCAGATATCACCATTTGGGTAACTTAGACGTCTCGGCCGGGTTATTTAATTACGACGAGGCCTCTTCGGTCATCGTGGCCCCGGGCATCGAGGATCTTCAGGTTCGTTACGTCTTAACCGACGAGGAGCCAGGCCCAGGCTCTGAGGGCCTGACTCTGGCTTTGTTGGAGTCAACTAAGTCCCGCGTCCGTCAAGTCCATTTGGGCTTAGTTTCCCGGTCCGGTTACCGCCAGCCCGGCAATAACTCTTACATGCCAGTTACCCTGTTTGACCATAGCGCCAGCCCCTCTCCCGACGGCTACCTTAGGCAGGTTATGACTCAGATGGTCAACCTGCGCAATTACTGACCATCGTTAATGCCTCTAGGCTATATTTTTTTAGCTTAAGAGTGTCGGAGAACATATATTGTTAAGCCTTAAGCCCCATAAGCCTGACAGAACCGGATTTACCTTAATGGAGATGATTGTGGTCGTCTTCATTGTTGGTTTAATCGCGGCCCTTGCCGTGCCCAACCTTCTGTCGACCGTCCCAAGGTCGAGGCTCAATGCTGACACCCAAAAACTGGCCACCTTTCTCAGGCAAGCCAGGCTCAAGGCTGCCAACACCCAAAAACCGATCCGCGTGTCATTTAACTGCATTGACCACTTCCTTTTGGCCACTCGCCCCCCCTGCGTAGCCCTTATGGAAACCGCTGTTTTTGAAGACGGAATCATGACCGGCTGGCTGACCATCCGCGATGGCCGCTTGGAATTTAGGCCGGAAATCAACATCACCGCCACCTCGACTACTTGGACCTCGCTGCCAGGCAGCGCCTTAAACAGCAACTTGATCTGGATCGTTTTTACCCCCTCTAGCCGGCTCATCTCTTCCTTTGGGCCGCCTATCAACATCAGCCTCTGGTACGGCAACGCCCCCTTTGGCGGCTTTACCTACGACGTCACCTTAAACCCGGCCTCTGGCCGGGTGGCCATGGCTAGCGGCGAACACTAGGCTAGGTGTTTTAGAAACAGGCCAAAAACAAAAAAATACGGATAATATAGATGCCAATCGCTATATCAAATATATCCAAGGCGCCCAAAGGCCAAAGCCTTAAAAGAGATAACCTTAAGAGAGGTAATCCCACGGGCTTTACCTTAGTGGAAATCTTGGTCAGCGTCATGATCCTCTCCGTGGGTCTTGTCTCGGCCATCTTCCTTCAAGTTTTGAGCATCAAACAAGGCACAAACGCCGACAACATGACCGTAGCCTCCCTAATTGCCGAGTCCGAAATTGAGCGCTTGAAGACCTACACTAAGTTTAACGAGATAACTTCCGCCATCGATGATGACCCAACTTCTTCGGTTAACCGTAGCGGCGGCGCTTGCCAGCCCAACGAGACTTGTTTTGTTCGGACGACTGAGTATCATTCGGGCGTACCAACCACGCGCTCGCACACTATCGTGATTACGGTCAGTTGGTCTGGCGCAACTGGCGCCAGAAATATCGTCTACGAATCCGTCATGACCGATCTTAATCTAGGCAATTAAAGATTATCCGAGGCCAATTAGCCATGAAAATATCACCTCTTATCATGACCAATGACTCTATGTCGCCCAAAGATGTTCTGAGCTCCGCCCCACCCTACGGCGCCCGAAGGGGGGCTGTTTTGGTTTTAGCTATCGTGTTGGTTCTTCTGATGACCTTGGTGGCTATCACCGTAGCCACGACCACCACTAGCGAGCTGAGCATCTCTTCTAACACCGATAGCGGACGCAAGGCCTTTATTCAAGCTGATTCCGCCGCCCGCATGAGCGTTGCCATCTCGAGGATCCTTTTGTTCCCCTACTACGGGCCCATCGAGGATTTCTTAGATGATAGCGGTACTATTGCCGTTGACGTCAACAAAGCTGACTTTAATCTGGCCCTGATGCGCTGGAGCCTAGATGAAGACGTCAACCGTTCGCAGGATCGCTATCTGAGGGCTGGCGGCCGGACCACAGGTATATCGCTGACCGGCGGCGACGTGGCTACGCCTCTTATCACTTTCCGGCGTAAAGATCCCAGCGATAGCTCAAAGACCAGGGTTGTGGCCACCTCGGCGGTAACGCTCGATTTTTCGGAAGAAGATTTAACTGGCACCTCCTTTGAGCAGGGCAGTTACAATAGCCAGGCTACCGGTAAGAGGACCATTATCATAATTTCCACCGATGGCCGTGTGCCCATTGGCGCGGATTTGGCCTCCAGCGAAGAGGGTGCCTTCTTCGACGGCTCAGCCGATACCACCCACGCCATCATCACCACGGCCTTCCAAGAAGTTCAGTAAAAATGCCGTTCAATGCCCAAGCAGCCCAATGAGCAAGTTAATTTTACTATCTATAATGCGATATTATGTAACATTTACTTCCCTGTGTAAATTTTAGCTTCGGAGTTTTGAAATGATTAAATTTAGTCACGTCGCGGTTGCCCTCCTACTCGCTTTTTTTCTTTGCCCCACCAATCATTCGCTCGGCCAATCATTGCCGGGCCACACCGATTACGTGGCCGACATCGAACAGTACAAAAGCGAGCCCTTTCTAAGGTTCAAAGCCTCCATCCCCCAGGTAATGATCGTCTTAGAGAGGGATTGGAAAATATTCTATCCTGCCTACAACAATATCTCCGATCTCAATGGGGATGGCTCCATTGACAATGGTTTTAACCCGTCAATATCCTACGTAGGCTACTTCGACGTTGACTCCTGCTACGCCAATGACGGCGCCAAATTCTACCGCTATGGCCCCACCCAGAATCAAACCCAAGCCCAAGTCGACGCCTTAAGGCCCTCAGGCTTAAAACCCAACATTCCTAGCCCGGCTTCGGCCCACGGCGTCTGCCCGGGCGTCAATGCTACCGGCGTAACCTCCGGCAG
>JAITJB010000185.1 GCA_031279155.1 Deltaproteobacteria bacterium
TCCATCTGCAAAACGAAACGTAATATTATATTTTTTTTTATTTGGGTTCCATAAAAATTCAGTAGAGTAAATATCCCAGTATAAAAATTCGTAATATAAAAAAATATTAAAACTGTCAGGGTTTCCTAGTTGTTTAATTGCATCGGATTTTGTTGTTCTACGTACCTGTAATGATATATCAATTTCTTCACCGAATAAGGGGGTAGAAATACTGCAAAATATAATGAATGCTATTAAAATTTTTTTTAACATCTTTACACTTTTCCTAAAAAATTTAAAGTATTTCCCGTTCCATAGCCTTAGGTCTTGGCCGCGAAATGTCTGGTCGCGACAATTTTTGGCTTCGATCTGGCTCGC
This sequence comes from Deltaproteobacteria bacterium, assembly GCA_031279155.1. Classification (GTDB taxonomy): domain Bacteria; phylum Desulfobacterota; class Desulfarculia; order Adiutricales; family Adiutricaceae; genus JAISWF01. The sequence goes on from JAITJB010000185.1 coordinate 358, forward strand.
CAGCAGTTAAGAATCTGGCCCGCTCAGCTTAAGTACTGTATAAAAAGTTGTTTCAAAGCCATGTTGATCAATGCAGCCGGCTGACTCCTAGCCGTTTGGTCATGTCATCAGCCTGATTAAGCAAGGTTTCATCCATGGTCAAGGTAATTTGTACCTTGTTGACCCTCATAAACCTTGTTGGTTTTTGGCCATCGGAAGCATTATCTATCATCTGCTCGTTATTGTCTAGCGAAGATTTTTTTAAATTGCCATATTCTATGGAAAAGGTATAGCCTGGCGGTTTTTGGAAAACGCCGGAGGTTAAAACAATCTTCTCACCAAACCGCGCTCTTAAGCTCCTTTTGCTTGTAAAAAAGAATGCCCCCATTACGGTTTCTCTGTTTTCCTAGGTCTTAAGCCACTGGCGCTTCTTCTGCCTACTGCGCTTTTTTCGCTTTTCTATCTAGCATAACCTCTACTACCAGCTACGTCTAGTAACTTTTTCGCCCATTGTTTAGATTTCGCCTAGTTTTAGGGCTAAGCCTGTACCAACAGCGTCTAAGGCTATTTTTAAGGCCTTGGGAAGGCTAGGGTCGGCTACATCCATAAGGGCGTTTACTTGACGGCCTGAAAGCTCGGAGGCCAGTTGTAAGGCTTCTTGGTCAAAGAGCGAGATATCGGAAACTTGGCCCATGATGATGGCGTCATCTAAAGACATAGCTGACTCAATAAAGCCGGCGACATGGGGCTCAATTAGAGCGGCGGCTAGCTGGTCAGCCCAGTTTGGTGAAGCTGTTAAGGATGCGGCCTTTGGGCCGGTAAAGATCTGCTCGTGGTAGAGACCTCTTTCCCTTAAGCGGATGAGGACGTTTCGGTTTGGAGCCCGGCCATTGCCATTAGCTAAAGCTTCGGTTACCGCAGCGTGAACGCTAGAGGCGATGAGTTCACCGATTTTAGCGTGACCGCCAGTGTAGTCGATGGGGCGACCTTTGCCGCCGCCTGAGACCATGATAATGCTGTCAGTCCCTGTGCCGGTGGCCGGGTTAATTAAGGGGGTTTGGGTGCTTCGGATGCCTAAATCCCATAGGGCAGCGGTCTTAGCTTCGGTGACCGTAATCAGGGCTCTGGTGGCTCCAGCTGGAGAAAGAGTCCTGGAGGTCAAAACTATGATGTTGATGGTGCCCGGCTCAATCCAGGCGCCCACATCGCGGGCGGTCCTTATGGCGTTACCATCGGCTCCGGCGGTAACTAAGGCCGTTACAGTCATACCGGCTTGGGAGACAGTTTTAATGGACATATTGTCCATATCGGCTCCGGTAAACATCAACGAAGCCGTCGCTTGATCGACCCCCAATAGCCGGTACCTATTGGCCATATCGGCTTCCCAGCCGCCCTGGTGGTGGATGTCCCAGACCATGGGGGGCGAAGAGCAGTTGCCGATAACGGTGACATCCTTTTTGGGGCCGTCTTGGGTGGAGATAACCTCTAAGGGCTCGGTTAGTTCGATTAAAAGTGACTTTTGAATAAAATCGCTTTGGCGGGCGTAGACCACGCGGGCCTTTTTAACCATTGGTAAGTTTTTTAACTCAATGGTCTTTTCGCTAAGAATTTCTTCTGGCTTAACTAAGTTTTCTGGTATACCAAAATCAACCGGGTACATGACGCTAGATAGCCAGGCCACAAAATACCCCATGTGGGCGGCGGCTCGGTCAGTTAAAGCGCAGGGGAAGTAGCGGATGGGGTTATTTTTGACGACCGGTAATTTTTGGTAATTTTTATTGGCCAAGGCGGCTTCAATGGCCTGGCTATCGCGGCCGCAGGCGTACATCAGATCGGGGTTTAGCTTTGATATTAGGGAGGGCGAGAGCTCAGCTTCAAGATCATCAGTAAGGCCAATAGGTAACGTCCCGCCGGCTAATAGCACGGCTTGGCTGGACCAAGAGCTAGCGCCTGTCACAAAAAGTTTGCCCTCGCGCCCAACTAAGCGGATAACCTTAAGGGGTTTTTCGATCTTGGCGGTTTTTTGGGCGATAGTCTGTAATAATTCCTGAGATTGGTTTATTACCTCCTTGGCTTCTTTGTCTTTGCCCAATAGGCGGCCTAGAAAATGCACTCGGTTTTCGGCCTTTTCAAGGGGACCTGAGGCCCCAAAAACCAGCACTTTGGTCTTTTCCGATAGAGACTTAATTGCTTGGTCATCGGCGTTTTGAGGTTCAATTATAACCAGATCGGGCTTATATTTGGTCATAATATCAGGCGCAGGGAGGGTAGGCGGGCCGACAACGGGGATACCGATAAGCTCAGTAAAATACTCATCTTCGGTAGATACTCCGGCCAGAGCGGCCTGAGCCTTGAGCGCGCAGATGATTTCGGTTGCTCCCGGTGAGAGCGAGATAATCCGGCGGGGCGAGCGCTGGAAAGTAATCTCGCGATCTAGATCGTCAGTGACCGTAAAGGCCCCGAAAACAGGGGCGGGCAAGGACAGTAAAAGAAAAATAACAAAAATTTTACAAAATGATCTAATTTTCAAGGTTATTCTCCGTTGTTATAGGAATTAAGGCTCTCCTACTCACTGGGCCAAGGCTTGGCTATGGCCTGGGCAATTGCTTGACTATTCCTTGGCTATGGCTTGTTACTCTCTTGGCTATTACTTGGATATTCTCTGGTTCCTCTCTTGGCTATTATTTGACTGCTTGGCCACGGCTTGACCGGGCTCGGAATTTAATTTAGAATTTGGGCGATGTTTTAATCCAGCAGCGTAATTTTTTCTGGTTCTTAACGTTTTTGAGACCAATATTTGGAGAGAAAATGGAACAAGACGAATGGAAACTCAGGCCCGATGATATCGAGGCCAAGAGTTTTGCTATTATCGACAGCGAAGCCGGCGCCCACGGTTGGGAGCCCAAGTCCTGGGCCGTGGTCAGGCGACTGATCCATACCTCGGCTGATTTTGACTATATTAAAGACGTAGTTATTAGCCCTGGCGCCATAGATTCTGGGATTAAGGCTATTGTCGGGGGCGCCCATATCATAACTGACACCAAAATGGCCTTAAGCGGCATTAACCTAAGGCGCGTGGGTTTGGCTAACCAGTTGATCTGCCTCATCGATAGCCCGGCCACCAAGCTTAAAGCCCAAGAAACTGGTCTGACCCGGGCCATGGCCGCAGTCGATCTGGCTTTGGCCCATGAAATCGACCATCGCGGAGCTATTTGGGCCTTCGGAAACGCCCCCACGGCCCTTTTGCGGCTTTTGGAATGTTTAGATAAAGATAGTAGCCTACCAATCCCCCACCTGGTCGTAGGCGTACCTGTGGGCTTTGTTAACGCCCTAGAATCCAAAAAAGCCTTAGCCGAGTCTAAGCTCCCCCATTTTATCACTAACCTAAGTCGTAAGGGCGGCTCAAATGTCGCCGCCGCCGCCATCAACGCGATTACCGCCTTAGCTAGGGAGAAGAGTTTCTAACTAAGGTGGGGAAAAAATAATGAACGACAATAACGACCGCAAATGCCCGGCCATTTTGATTTCAGCCCCATCTTCGGGGCAAGGTAAGACGACCGTAACCGCCGCCTTAGCCCGCCTTCACCGAAGATCTGGCCTTAGAGTCAGGGTCTTTAAATGCGGGCCTGATTTTTTAGACCCAACTATTTTAGAGTCAGCCTCAGGGGCCCCGGTTTACCAGCTCGATCTGTGGATGGTAGGGCTTGATGCCTGCCGGGAATTATTGTGGCGAGCTGCCGGCAACGCCGATCTGATTTTAGTTGAAGGGGTCATGGGGCTATTTGATGGTAAGCCGTCAGCCGCCGATCTGGCCATGGAGTTTGATCTGCCGGTCTTAGCCGTTATCGACGCCAGAGCTATGGCCCAGACCTTTGGGGCCGTAGCTTACGGGTTAGCCGGCTTTAGACCGAAACTAAAGTTTTCCGGGGTCCTGGCCAATAGAGTAGCCGGCGACAATCACGCCAAGCTTTTAAAAGAATCTATCGATGAGTCTATGACTTGGTACGGCTACCTTAAGAGGGGAGGGGAGTTTGAGCTACCTAGCCGGCATTTAGGCTTAGTCCAAGCCGAAGAATTAGGCGATATCGACCGCCGCCTAGATTTAGCGGCCATGGAACTCGAAGGCCAAGAGGTAAGAGCTCTTCCGCCGGAAGTTACTTTTAAGCCGGTTACTAGCCCTATAGTCCCCTTGGCTCTTAAATCGCGCACTATCGCTGTAGCCAAAGACGAGGCCTTTGGCTTTATTTACCGGGCTAACCTCGATCTGCTCGCTCAGATGGGCGCGGAAATCGTCTTTTTTTCGCCCCTCCGCGATAAGCGTCTGCCCAAGTGCCAGGCCCTATACCTACCCGGGGGTTACCCCGAACTCCACCTTGAGACCCTTTCGGAAAACGTGGGGCTTATAAAAGATATTCAAGATCATCAAGCTAGCGGGCGGCCCATCTTAGCTGAGTGCGGCGGTCTATTATACCTTCTTAAGTCCTTGGGTTACCAAGGCCGCGAGCTCAATATGGCCGGCTTACTGCCGGGCCGGGCCAGCTTAACCGGCGGCCTTCGGGGTTTGGGGCTTATGCGGGCCGATCTTCCTGAGGGCACGCTTAGGGGCCACTCATTTCACCATAGCGAGCTGGAAATGGACTTAAGCCCCGCTCTCTACGGCATCAGGCAAGATGGCCGCCCTAAGCCCGGGGAGCCGGTCTACCGGGTGGGTAGGCTTACGGCCACTTACATCCACTTCTACCTACCGTCAAACCCTCAGGCCGCTGCCGCGCTCTTTACCAGCTAGTTGTTAAAGCCAATCTTAAATTTCCGGAGCGACTTATGGCCTCCCACGGAGCGTTTTTTGGGGAGCGTCTTATGGTCCTTACGGCGCTTCGTGGGAAGCTCCCGGAACTACCTTAGGCGTTTTAATTATCTGACCAGAATTATCGACCAAATAAAACCCGTAGTCAACATCCAAAATCCCTTGCTCTCTGGCTTTGAGAAACCAAGAGGCGGCTTGAGCCTGGTCGGCCTCTACCCCGATGCCGGTAGTGTAGAGGAGGCCCATTAAGTACTGCGCCGGGCCATAGCCGGCTTGGGCGGCCCTAAGGCACCAGGTGGCGCCGGCGGAGGTATTTTGGCTGACCCCACGGCCCTGGATTAAGGCGGCGGCTAGGTAATATTGCGAGGGGGGAAGATTAAGGTTGGCGGCCTTTTCCCAAAAGCTAACCGCTTGATCGAGGCTTACCGTCTGACCTAAGCCTAAAGCGTCCATGACAGCTAAGTTGTGGGCCGCCGGGGCAAACATTTGGTCAGCTGACTTGGTAAACCAGGCCCTGGCCGCCACCAGATCCATTGGTAAGTCTCGTCCGCTTTCATATCTAAGCCCCAAATCAAACTGAGCTTCCTTGTGGCCCTGCCCGGCCGCCGAAACAGTATAGGCTACGGCCTTGTTGTGGTCGATCTCGCCGGCTAGGCCATTTTGGTAATAATTGGCCAACTGGTATTGGGACTTTAGCGAGCCTTTGGCCGCAGCTTTAAGATGATTTTTGAAGGCTTGAGCATGGAGGCTTTTTTCTTCAAAGTTAGTTGCTTTATTATGAAAATAATCGGCATTAGCCCACCAATTACTATAGCCTACATAGATAATTATCGAAAAAATAATGACCGATATTGTCAAGATGGCTATTTTCTTTGTAGACATTTATCACCAAAAAAAGTTAGATATTTTAATAAAAAGTCGCCTTAGGCTACCTAGGCTTAGATACCTGGCCGAGTCAGGCCAGCTAAGCTAGCCTGACTCGACCAGGCCCAGGGTTAATTGTACAGGACAATTTATGGTAACTTCAAGCTAATTTTCCCTATGCCTTTGGGGCCAGTATACAGGCCAAAGAATAAGGCTTCGATTTTGTTGGGTAAAACATAAAGCAAGACCGCCAAGGTTCGCTGACGAACGTTCGTTAGTTTTTGTTCAGGCCATCGTCTTTTTTGGTCAACGGAAATTAGCTATAAGCATAATTTTTGGGACTCCCGGGTCGACTCCTCTCGATGAGAAATACCGATTCAGACATATTCGTGGTTTGTCTAAATTACTAACTTTTATATATTAATTAGGGATTGCAAAAAAATATATTAGTAATTTTACTGGCATAAAAACAGTACCTCCACCGGTCCGAATTATAACCCATTGAAAATTTCAGAACATTTGTCAGTTGCCTGTCTTACGCGTTGAGTCCAAAAATATAGATATAAAGAGTACTTTTAATCGATTTTTTTCGGGAATAAAAACGTTCTCAAGCGCAAAAAAGTGGCTATCGACCGAGGTTGACAAGTAGGGGGAGAGTAATTATTATATATTACTAGGCACCCTGCCTGGGCCACGAGGCTGATTTGGCTCTTGGGGCGGCGGCGGCTATCAAATTTTTTTTAAAGTTAGCTCTAGTTTTTTAGTTTTTGGCATGATATTTGCTAGAATCCCTCCACTACGACCCTAGGATTTGGCTAGGGTCGATGGTCTGATAAATAAATGTAAAGGGTGGTTATTTATGGTTTTTGTTGCCAATAGTACAAAACACGGGTATAAAGAGATGGAAATTCAAATAACGCCCAGATTCGATTAGATCGCATTTGGGCGGATTTTTTTCTGGAAGCTTGGTTATTTGGGAATTTAGTAATTTTGTCCATTAATTTTTGTTAAACATTTACTTATTATATATTTAGGTGTTTTCTTGGGGTAGGTGTTAATTATGAGTAGATCTGTGACTTTGGCCTTTATCATCTTGAGTTTGTTGGTGGTGACTTCTAGCAATCCGGCCTGGGCTATTACGCCTAGGGCGGCTGATTACTACTCCCAGCCCCCTCTGATGGTTGGTTCGACTAAGCCGGCCATTTTGATGATTTTAAGCAAGGACATGGACATTTATGCCCCAGCTTACGTGTCCCCGGGCGATCACGACGGCGATGGCCGCATGGACGTGGGCTTTAACCCGGCCGTGGTTTATACCGGCATTTTTGATCCCTACTCATGCTACACCTACAACTGGCAGAAAGACGGCTCCAACGCCGGGAGCGAAACCGATAAAATTAAAGATTGGAACCAAACGCCCAACTGGATCAACCGCGGGCACTTCGTAAGACTTGGGCCAAGCATCGAGGACAAAGAAGACGCCACCGGCGGCTATCCCGACGCCAACCGTCTGCCCAAAGAGATTAAAAATGGCTACGACGACGCCTCTAACGGTAGGCCAGGCTTTAGGGCCCCGCGCTCGGCCACCGGCATTTGCCCGGCTAAAAACAAGGTCGACGGCACCGAAGACTTAGATAGCTACGGCAAAAACATGACCAATAAGGACCCTAAAAAGTACACTACCTTTGGGGAGACGAGAATGTGGAGCGGCAACTGGCTCAACTGGATGACCAGTTCCCGCATCGACGTCATCCGTCAGGTCCTCTACGGTGGTAAGCGCGTGGTTGATACGGCTGAAACTACTTACTTAGTCAGCGAGTACATCCCGGAGAACGCTGGCGTTTGGAGTTACGACGATTTTACCAAATACTTTTGGCTCGATTACAATGAAGGCGCGCCCTTCTACGAAAGCACTAACTATACCCCCGTTGACGCCGACCGCTTTGGCGGGCACTACCGCCGCCTCCATAGTAACGGCCGCAGCGGCTATAGGTTTTATATCTACGATAACATCTGGTTTATGCGCCAAAAGGAAGACGTAACTAACCACGAGGGTTTTAGGAGCTATAACGCCTATTTTGTTCCCAAATACCGTAGCCAATATACGCCCATAGTCTACATCCTAAACGCCTTCGCTGACCGCGAAAAATCCACCTTTTGGGAGGTTACCGTTGAAGCCTGCCGGCAGCTGACGATTGAAGAAGTCTACGAATACACCTCGCGTTTAGATTACGCCAAAGGTAAAACCGGGCTAAAAAGACCTGCCAAAAAAGATTTAATCCCCTCTGAAGATTTAATCGAGGCTGGCGACTACTGCGAGCGCTATGGGGCTAACTTTAAGCCGGTTGGGTTACTTCAAAAATACGGCCAATTAGATCAAGCTCTATTTGGGCTATTAACCGGGGCCTTCAATAACTACAACCGCTGGGACGCCGGCTGGCTGCGCCACAACGTAACTTCCATTAAAAACCAGATAAACGCCGACGGTACTTACAAGGGCACGGCTCAGAACAATATTTTCCTGATGCTCGATAGCATCTCTCAGGTAACAAAAAGCCGCTTATTGCCCTTAAATGAAGCCAGAAATGCCGTAGATAAGGTAGCCGAAGCTAGGGGAGCAGGCTGGCGGGATCCCTTGGAGAGTAACTTCGGAAACCCCATTGGCGAGATGCTCTACCAGGGCTTACTGTACTTTGCCTACAATAGCGGGTCTACCTATTCCTCGTGGCCCGATAGCGGGGTCATGAGAAGTAGCGAAGACGTATATCTTCCGCGCTTAGGTAGCTCCGGCTACGATCCGTGGAAGTCGCCTTTATTTGCCAATAGCGGCGACTGCTTAAAGCCGGTTATGTTACTTTTAAGCTCTACTTCCATAAGTCACGATGGCGACATGCTGCCCGGATCCCCCCACGCCCTTAGAAGCGGCGTTGGGAGCATCCCAACTTTAAGTTTGGATTTTTCCGAGCCCGAGCGCTTCCATAATACCGCCGGCATATCAAAATCCTTTTCCATGAGCCAGTACTTAGACGTCATCACTAAGCTCGAGGGCTTTTCGGGTAAATCTTTCTACATAGCTAACTTAAATCCCGGATCCGTAGGGGCCGTAGACGTGGGTAATTCCTCTAGGCAGCCGGTGGGGCCCGATGACACCAATTTGTGCGTGCCAAGAATATTAAACTCTCTAGCCGACGTACGCGGGCTCTGCCCGTCTTCGCCTCAGACTTACGGGACTTACGCCTCGGCGGCGGTAGCTTATTACGGCAACACCCACGATTTTGACGGTAGCTCAAATGTCGTTCAGACCTTTGCCGTAGCTCTTCCCTCGATATTTCCCAAAATCAACTTAGAATCCAAGGGCCGGACTATTTCCATTAGCCCGGTGGCCATGAGCGTGGCCTACCCCTGCGGCAACAACGATGGCGATCGGCGCTTTTGTAAAGACGGATTTAGCGAGCCCCAAGGCATCCAATACGTTGGGCCCTTTACCACCAACATCATCCAATGGCGGACCGACGATTTAGGCCGCGTCTATAGCGGAGCTGTCTTTGCCGGCTTTACCGGCCGCTTAGAGGGCGAGGGCGACGATTACCAGTTAGACGCCCCTGTTAGGTATTACTTTGATCTCATCCGCGAGTGCCGCGTAGGCGAGTGCGATCCAGGCGGCAACATGGCCATTAAAGAGAGCTTCCGCTATGACGGCTCTCACCCCTACAAAGAGGGCTACCCATCGCGCGACGATGAGCGCGATATCACTTACGTCTACTTGCATCAGCCCTATAACAACGGTTACCCCATAACCCATAAGAAAACTCCGACTGATAAAAAGTATAAGCTCTATAACCCCGATGTCTACGATACCGACATTAACGACCGCGAGAGCTCAGAGGGACGCTGTAACAACAAAACGCGCCGCGACAAGGTGGCTGGCTGCGGTAGCGCCAGCGAGCGCCAGGTGGCTAAGAGAATACTTTTTGAATACTTCCAAGATGGCCGCTACGCCGCTGCCCCCTTCAAGCGCCACCGTGAGTGGGTCTATAAGAATTGGGATCACGCTGGCCGGCCAAATTACATCTTTAGCAGCGAGCGGCCCAAAAATTACCATATAGCCGCTTATATGCCCAAGCGCTGGTCGCAGCTGCCGGCTTACTTCCACCGGCCCATCGATATCTTAACTTCGGCGAGCGACCCCGATCCCACTTTGATGCAGAGCTACGCCCGCCTCATCTACCCGGAATTTGGGGGGCAGTATTCATCCAGCGGCAACAAGCAGCGCCAAGCTCTGATGCGGACCTTTCCAGGGGCTGAGTCATTTTTTGATTACACCAGTAACGATATTATCTATAAGCCCTACGATGACACGACCAAAACAAGCCGGAGCGCCATCGACTACGTTTTCGACGAGACCTCCAGCCTCTTTATCGATAGGCCCTTTACCGATATAGGTTACGAAGAGGTCATGGACGTCTACGGCTATATTGGCGAGCCGGGTAGGATTTACAAAAAAGTAACGTCTCCCGATGAGATCGACGAAGCCATTGGCGTTGCCGTTTTTGTCTATTCCTTAGAAGAAAAGATAGATTTAAGCGATCGCGATATGCCGATAAATATCGGCTACTACATCCACGGCGGCTTAAACTACGCCCAAAGTAAAGAAGATAACGGCGCCCGCTCTTTAGGTAACGCCGAAGGGACGTATTTGGAAATTCAAAACGAGCACAATTACATGGGCGGTAGCCCCCAAAAGGTCTTAAACGCCGGGACCGTCGTGGGTTCCAGTGACGGACGCGAAAAGGGCTTAATGACCATCGCTCACCCCTTAAATACCCCGCCGACCTGTTACCGGGCCGGGACGGTCAATTTTAAGCCCCAAAACTTTGCGGTTAGTGAAAGTAACCCCATGCTCTTTAAGTCCGGGAAAGTTGCCAATAGGCAAATGCCCGGCTTCATAAGCGATACCGATAAGAGGCCCCACGCCCAGGTGCTGCCGCTGTGCGGTAGCCCGAGGCTACCATTAACGGCCACGCGCTTTTTTAGATTCCCCACAACTCCCATGGATCCGCCCACGTATTTGCCAGATCCTCTGTGGTTAGCCGCCAAATACGGCGGGTTTATCGATGAAAACCACGACGGTATTCCGCAGAAAAACGAGTACGACGTCCAGCCTGCGCCCAATGG
>JAITJB010000205.1 GCA_031279155.1 Deltaproteobacteria bacterium
GGTGGCGGCCATCAACAGGCCGCCGCCTATCTCTTAGAGGAATGCGATCCCAAGGAAGCTTTGGAGAGCTTCTTGGCTCGGGCGGCTGTACACTTAAGCGGGGGCTCGTGACCCGAAAGAGATCTTGCGATAACGTCCCCATGGGCCTCCTATTGATCGATAAGGAGGCCGGCCTGACTAGTCACGACGTGGTGGCTAAAGTGCGCCGGGCGGCAGGCCATAGGAGCGTTGGTCATACCGGGACCTTAGATCCCATGGCCACCGGACTTATGGTCCTACTTTTGGGGGCGGCTACCAAACTTGAACCCTGGTTAGTCAAATGCCAGAAGACCTACCAGGGGGTTATTCGGTTGGGCTTATCAACCGACACCGATGACGTAACTGGCCGCGAGTTAAATCGCTACCAGGGGCCCTGGCCGACTATTGAAGAGGTCCAGATGGCCCTGGCCGGTTTTGTCGGACAAACTCTGCAGGTACCGCCGGCCTATAGCGCCATAAAGGTCGGCGGACTTGTGGCCCACCGGGCGGCTAGGAGCGGTCAGCCCATTAGCTTAGCCCCTAGAAAGGTCACGGCTCATTGGCTAACTTGTCAAAAGTATGAGCCGCCTTATCTATACTTTTCCGCTGGCGTTTCTTCTGGCTATTATATAAGATCGCTAGCTCGGGACCTAGGGGCCAGTTTAGGCCTAGGCGGCGGAGTATTAGCCTCGCTTAGGCGTCTTTCGGTCGGTATCTTTTCCATAAGCGATGCCGGCGGTATTCCGGCTGACCTTCAAGAGATAGATAGCCGTATTTTAAACCCCCGTAAGGCCTTAGAGCTGCCGGAGGTGCATTTAAGTCCAATTGGAGCCGGGCGACTTAGAGCCGGCGCCTTTGTGTCGATTTTAGATAATAGCCATTTAGAAGGACTGAGCAATATAGATTCTCTAGAGAGCTATGGCCAAGGACCTTTAAAAGCCATTGGGCCCGACGGCAGCTTGATCGCTTTAGCCCAGATTATCAGTCCGCCCAAAGGCGCGGACCATCGAGAGCCCCAGGGGCCTTACTTGCGGCCTTTGAGGGTATTAATGCCGGTCAATTGACCGAACTAACCACATCATGGCAGGGAGCAAATGAGCACTGAAAACAAGAAGACAGCCGAGATTATCGGTAATTTCCGCAAACACGAAACCGATACCGGGAGTACCGAGGTCCAGGTGGCCCTTTTAACTGACCGCATCGTTTCATTAACCGAGCATTTTAAGATCCACCACAAAGATCACGCCTCGCGTAGAGGGCTTCTTAAATTGGTCGGACAGCGCCGGAGGCTTTTGGCCTATCTCAGGCGAACCGACGTTGGTCGTTATCGCGATCTGATAGCTAGGCTCGGGCTGCGTAAATAATAGTCTAGAGAAGCTTTTTCATAAGCGCGGGACACTTAAGAAGGCTATAGCTTTCTTACCCGCGCTTTTTTAACCTCAGTTTTTTTGGCCGCGAAAGGCTCGCGGCCAGCGAGGATTGTGGGAAACATCATTAAACAGGGCATGACCCATGCCGGCGCGTAAAAGCCAATAAGGCAGCGTATTTTTCCGGTACTTTGGGGAGGTCCCGGCGGCCCCCCCGGGAAAGCGGTTGGGGTGAGGAGAAAAACACATGAAAATTGAAACGAAGTTCGGCGACGCCAAACTGACCATTGAATCAGGCAAGGTAGCCAAACAAGCTAGTGGCTCGGTTATTGTCACTATGGGCGAGACCGTGATACTAGCTACGGCTCAGGCGTCCAAAGAAAAGCGGGAGGGGATTGATTTCTTGCCGCTGACGGTTGATTACCAGGAGCGGTTCTACGCTGTGGGGCGAATTCCGGGAAACTTTTTCCGCCGTGAAATTGGCCGGCCATCAGAGAAGGAAACCTTAACCTCAAGGTTTATCGATAGACCTTGTCGCCCTTTGATCCCTAAGGGTTGGACTTACGAAACCCAGGTTATTGCCCAGGCCTTATCTGTCGATGACAAATACGACCCCGATATGTTGGCTCTGTTGGGCGCTTCTTCGGCCCTTATGTTATCGGAGATTCCCTTCGATGGCCCCATCGCCGGCACCAGGGTGGCTAGGGTCGATGGCGAGCTAGTGGTGGCCCCCACCCAAGAACAGATTAACGCCTCAGATTTAGTTTTAATCGTAGCTTCCTCCGGCGAGGCCGTGGTCATGGTCGAGGGCGGGGCTAAGGAAGCCAGCGAAACGGAAGTCTTAGAAGCCATCTTCATGGCCCAGGAAGCCGTCCAGCCCCTTTTAAAGCTCCAATTAGATCTCTGTAAGATCATGGGTAAGGACAAGAGGCCGGTTCCGGAAATCATCAGAAATGAGCAGATCATAAGTGAAGTCAAAGAGCGCTACCGCGCTGAGATGCTCGAGGCTTTGACCACCATCGAAAAGCTTGATCGCCAGCGTAAGGTGGGCGACTTAGGCGTCAAAGCCAAGACCGATCTGGCTGAAACTTACCCTGAGGGCGCTTCCGACATTTCTTACGCCGTCCACCAACTGGAAGCCGATATCCTCCGCAGCTTAATTTTAAATGAAGGCCGCCGCATCGACGGGCGCACCTTTACCGCTGTTAGGCCCATCGACTGCGAGGTTGGCTATCTACCTAGGGCTCACGGTAGCGCTTTATTTACCAGAGGGGAGACCCAGAGCCTAGGAGTGGTAACCTTAGGTACGAGCTATGACGATCAAAGGTTAGACACCTTAATCGGCGATACCTCTAAGACCTTTATGCTGCATTATAATTTTCCGCCTTACTGCACCGGTGAGGTCAAGCGCTTGGGCGCGCCTGGCCGCCGCGAGATTGGCCATGGCGCCTTAGCCGAACGGGCTTTAAAAGCCGTTTTGCCCTCCCATGAGAAGTTTCCCTACGCTATCCGCGTGGTTTCTGAGATCATGGAATCTAACGGATCGTCATCCATGGCAACGGTCTGCTCCGGAACCTTAGCTTTAATGGACGCTGGCGTACCCATTAGTTCGCCTGTGGCCGGCGTGGCCATGGGCTTGGTCGTTGAAGGCGATCAGGTCGTGGTGCTGACCGATATTTTAGGCGACGAAGATCACTTAGGCGATATGGACTTTAAAGTTGCCGGCACTCAGCAGGGCATAACTGCTGTCCAGATGGATATTAAGATCAAAGGCGTTACCCGTGAGATCATGACCAAGGCCCTCTCTCAGGCTCGCGAGGGTAGACTCCACATCCTGGACGTCATGAGCAAGGCCTTAAAGGCCCCAAGGGCTGAGATCTCCCAATTTGCTCCCAAGACTTTTGTTATCAACATCAGTACCGATAAGATCAAAGACGTTATTGGCCCAGGCGGTAAGATCATTAAAAGCATTCAAGCTGAGACCGAAAGCCGGCTGGAAGTCGAAGACAGCGGTAAGGTCACTATCTACTCGCCCAACGCCGAGATGGGCCAACTGGCCATCGCCGCCGTGCGCCGCTACACTCAGGCCCCTGAGGTCGATAAAGTCTATAGTGGCCGGGTGGTCAAGGTCGTGGAATTTGGGGCTTTCGTAGAGATCCTCCCTGGCACCGAAGGGCTACTCCATATATCCCAACTGGCCAATGAGAGAGTCCAGCGGGTCTCAGATTACGTTAAAGAGGGCGATGTTATTGACGTTAAGGTTTTAGCTATTGATAAGCAGGGTAAGATCCGCTTGTCGCGTCGGGCTCTACTCGACTGAAAGACCTTAGCTCTCTAGACTCCTATAGCTTTTAAATCCACTTCGGGCCGCCGTAGCTCAATTGGCAGAGCACCTGATTTGTAATCAGGGGGTTGCGGGTTCAAGTCCCATCGGCGGCTCCATAAAATCGAAGGTCCCCCCTGAAATAATAATCAGGCGGGACCTTTTTTTTTGCTTAATAGTCAGGCTATGCCGGCCAAAAGCTATTTTGGAGAACTATCATAGGCTTTTTTAAGAGCCTCCAAGGCTAACTGATAGGTTCGGTCGTTGGCTTCCAATTGGGCGTTAAGCTTTTCGTTTATGGCAGCGAATTGTTCGTTTTGGGCAGCAAATTTATCATCCAATAATTTAAAATAAGCATCAAATTGTTCACTTTGGGCAGCGAACCTTTCATCCAATGATTTAAGGTAAGCAGAAAAATTATTGGCATTAAGTTGTAATTGGTCATTAATACCTTGGATATTGCTGTTGATTTGTGAATTTATGGCATTCATATGAGTATCAAAAATTTCGCTAAATTTATTTTGTTGGTACATAAATACTGAAATAGTTAATATAAAAATAGAAAGAACTATTATTAAACCTGTCCTTAAAAACCAAAGATGTATTTTATCTGTCGTTTTCTTGATTTTGCTGATCTTTGCCGACATATTATGTAACGATCTTTCAATATTAGACATTTTTCTGTCTATAGAAATAATATTCTTATTAATTTTAATAAAAGTATTATTAGGCAATATCATTTTTAATATTCAGCTCCTAATGCTTCAATGGTTTCTTTAGTGAGTATTTTATTAAAAAACATAGATTGAACTTTTTGATGAAGCATGTCAATTTGATTAGCAATAAAATCCCAATTA
>JAITJB010000214.1 GCA_031279155.1 Deltaproteobacteria bacterium
GTCTCGGGCTCTAACATTTCGGATCTGATCGATGGCTCAAGAGACAAAGACTCTAAAGCGCGTGTAGTATTTTCTCGGCCATAAGCTCTCGTTAGGTTATTAAACAAGGTTTTGCGCCTAGCGTGAAAGGCGGCCATCGTCAAGCGGCCCACGGCCTCCCGCGATATGTTTGGGACAATAGATTTTGGTGTTAGTAAGACAACCGAGCTTTTAACTTTTGGCCTCGGACTAAAGGCCAAGGACGGCACGTCAAAAACCGTCTTAACCTCGTGCCAGAGCCCTACGGCCACGGTTAACCTTCCGTAATCGCGGCTACCGGGTTTAGCCGTAAGGCGCTCGGCCATCTCCTTTTGGAGCATAAAGACGGCCTTAGGCGCAACCTCAGCCTGGCTTAAGTACCAAAACAAAAGCTGGGTGGAGATATTATAGGGAAGATTGCCGCAGATCATAAAGGGCCCGGGGCCTAAGTCCCGCCTTAGATCTAAGTTTAAGGCGTCCATCTCTAAGACCTTAAGCTCGCCGGTTTGATTTTGGGGCCAATTTTTTAGCTCAGTTGCCAAGCCCTTATCTATTTCTACGGCCGTAACCGTTGCCCCTTGGGCCAAAAGGGGCCCGGTTAAGGCCCCTAAGCCCGGGCCAATTTCTACTATCGGGCCATCGGCTTTGGCGTAGATATAGGCAGCGAGCCTACCTGCTAAACCTCTATCGCTAATAAAATTTTGCCCGCGCGATCTTAGCGGGGCCAAGCCCAACTTGGCCAAGATGGCCTTGGGGGCCGGGCTCACTGATCCACCGGCCAGCGCGGCTTTGGTTCGGCGTTTAGATCTAAGATACCTATGTTTTTAGCTATCTGAAAGCCCCCCAAATAAGCTATCATGGCCGCGTTATCGGTACACCAGGCCGGATCTGAGATTAAAACATTTAGCCCGCTACTAGCTAATCTATCTATTACCACCTGCCTTAAGCGGCTGTTGGCCGCCACTCCCCCGGCTAAAACCACGCTTTTTACCTCGTAAAAACTAGCCGCCTGATAAAGCTTATCGGCCAAGACGTCCACTATGGCCTCTTGGAGAGAAGCGGCCAGATCTTTTAGAGCTTGGGCGTCATCGGGGAGATTGTCCATAGAGTTTTGATGGTAGATATCATGAACCCGGGTTTTTAGCCCGCTAAAGGAAAAATTTAGCCCTTTGCGCCACATGGGCCTAGTAATATTAAAGGCCTTAGCGTCCCCTCCTCTGGCCATCTTATCGATGGCCGGTCCCCCGGGGTAGCCTAGGCCCATGAGTTTGGCGCATTTATCGAAGGCTTCGCCTGCTGCGTCATCGACGGTTTGACCTATGGTCTTAAATTCCGTTTCGCTTTTAACTAAAAAAAGACTGGTATGCCCGCCTGAGACGACTAAGGCTACTAGCGGAAAATCTGGATCTGGGGCCCGAAAATCTGAAAAAGATAAAAACGGAGACAATGCATGAGCCTGAACGTGATTTACGCCAACCACCTTAATGTTAGAAGCAATGGATAGCCCCTTAGCGTAACTTAAAGCCACCAAAAGAGCTCCCACCAAGCCCGGACCTTGGGTTACGGCTATGGCCTCAATTTTTTGGAGTTCTAAGCCGCTTTGTGCGATTGCTTCTTTAACTACGCTATCTACGGCTTCCAAATGAGCCCGGCTGGCTATCTCCGGCACCACGCCGCCGTACTTTAGGTGAAATTCGGTTTGGGATCTGATAACGCTAGAAATAACTAGGCCGCTATCGACCACCGCCGCCGCCGTCTCGTCACAGGAGCTCTCCATACCCAAAATCAACACAAGAGCCCCTAGTTTTCCGGCTTATGTTCGGGGAGAGGTTTTTGGTCCGAAGCTTGAACTATTTCTTTTCCAGGAGCTTCGCCTATATCCTCACCCGGAACTTGATCTATTACTTTTCCCGAATCCTCGCCTATAGCCTTACCAGGAGCTTCGCCTATTATCTTACCTAAATCTTGGCTTGGAGTTTGGCTAAAATTTCCAACTAGAACCTTCCCGCCGCCGGTTGGGTCCCAGGCCCAAGAGTCATCAGGGTCAATATCGTGGGCCTCGTTTCCGTGGCCTTTGGGCTCTAAATGGAAGGTAACATCTGCTCCGGGAAAGTGACGGCGGATGCTTTTAACGACCTCAAACCCCATGCGGTGGGCCTCCTCGACGGTGAGTTTTCCGTCGACCACCAGATCCACGGTCACAAACCTAAAGGGCCCCGAGCGCCTAGTCTTAAGGCGCCGGTAGCTCAATATGCCCGGGTAGAAGGCCCCAATATGCTCGGTAATTAATAAAAGGTCTCTATCGGATAACCGGTTGTCAATGAGCGTAGAAGCCGCTTCCCAGCCTAAGGTTATGCCGGTCTTAATGATTAAGATAGCTACGACCACGGCGGCCAGAGAATCTATGAAGTTTAGATTTAAGGAGGAATCAATCAGTCTTCCGATTTCTATTAAGGCTAGAGCCAAAAAGATGCCGGCTGAGGTATAGACATCGGTCCTAAGGTGCCAGCCGTCGGCCTCTAAAGCCGGAGAATCGAGCTTACGGCCAACGCTAAAGAGCTTTTGGGAGATTAAGAGGTTTACAACGGAACTTACCGCCATTACGGCTAAACCGGCTTTTAGGCTTGGTAAGGTTTTGCCCTCCATTAAGCCGATAACCGATTCTCTTACGATCAAAACCCCGCCAGCCACAATTAAAAGGGCCTCAAAAAGGGCAGCTAAGTTTTCGGTCCGGCCGTGGCCGTAGGGGTGATCGTAATCGGCCGGGTTGTCAGAGACCCGTACGGCGGCCCAGGCCATAAAGGAAGCTAGGAGATCCAAAAAAGAATGAACAGCTTCGCTTATGATGGCAACCGAGCCCGTCATGGCCCCGGCCAAAAGCTTAAGGATAA
>JAITJB010000226.1 GCA_031279155.1 Deltaproteobacteria bacterium
TAGCCAGTCGATTTTAGACGACGGGCTAGTTATTAGATCCCAAGGCGTCGCCGAATACTTGGGCGGCGGCTTACTAGCCCGTTTTGACTTTGACAACCAAGGTCGGGGCAAAAACTACCTGGAAGCCAGCCTAAGGGGCGGCAAACTTAAAATGGACTTCCAAAGCGCGGACTTTATAAATGGTCCAGATGTCGTGACCTATGAGTCTGGCGGCCAATACTTTGGCGGTCACCTGGCCATAGGGAGGATCTTTAATTTTAATGAATCAAAGACCTTGGATTTTTACGGTAAATACCTGGTAACCGCTCTCTCTGGCGATCAGGTGCTGGTAGCCGGCTCAACCCCGGTTAGCTTTAATAACAACATATCCCAACGCCTGCGCGGCGGCGTCCGCTTTGGCTATAACTTAGCCTCTAGTTTGAGACTGGTAACTGGCCTTGGCTACGAGTACGAATTTGATGGGAAGACCGTGGCTCAAACCCAAGGTTGGCCCCTTAAAACTCTAAAGCACTCAGGCGGTACCGCTTTAGCCGAGTTAGGGCTATCGCTTCGCCTGGCCGGCAATGTGCCCATGACCTTCACCTTGGGCGGTCAGGGCTTTTTAGGCCAACGCGATGGAGTCAACGCCAGCCTCCAATTGGGATTTGAGTTCTAAATAATGAACAACGGGCAGGAGGCGACCCTCCTGCCCGTTGTTCATTTCAAAGAATGCAAAGTTAGATTAACCTTGATTGCCCTTAGCTAGAGAAGCTTGGGCATGAAAGCAAAGAAAGTTTAACTCTGGTCGCCCTTAGCCATGGCCTCTTTGACATCTTGAAGCAGTTGAGGCATGTTGATCTTGCCAATGGGGTATAGTGGAATTTTCATACACAAAAAGTGACGAGGACTGAAAAAGTCAGGTAGACCCTCTTCCCGGATGGCCGTTCTCAGCCGGTCGAGATCGGGGTTGGGCTCGCTAGTTATCAATACCAAACGCTCGCCGCGCTTTTCATCTTCAACGGCCACCACGGCTTGAGGCTGGCCGGGCCAGAGCTTATTGACCACTTCCTCGATGGTAACCAAAGAGACCATCTCGCCCGCGATTTTGGCAAAGCGCTTGAAGCGCCCGCGAATGCTGCAAAAACCGTCTTCATCTATTTCTACTATATCGCCGGTATTGTGCCAACCATCGACCAGAGGAACCAATTGACCTGGCTTATCTGGCATAAGGTAACCGGCCATGACGTTGGGGCCGCGTAGATAGAGGATGCCGCCGGCTTCCACGCCTTCAACCGGTTCGATTTTCGTTTCCAAACCCGGCCAGACGACCCCGCAGGTCCCCGGGCGATAGTCGGCTGGCGCGTTGATACAAATGGCCGGAGAACTCTCGGTAATGCCGTAGCCCTCTAGAATCCTAACCCCAAAATCACGGCTATAGAGCTCGTGGGTCTTGGCCTTGATGCGCTCGGATCCAGCCATCATAAACCTAACCGTCTCAAAGTCCGACAGATGGGCTTCTCTGGCCCAGGCGTTGGCAAAGGTGTCGCTAGCCACCGTAAAGGTGGCCCTTGACTCATACATGAGCCGGGGGATGGTGTGAGCGTGGAGCGGGGTTAGGTACAAAAAGCATTTGTAGCCTAAAAGGACGGGCAATAAAAACATCAGGTTTAGGCCCATAGTGTGGAAAAGAGGCATGGGGTTAAACATGATGTCGTCAGGGCCAAGGGGCTCGCGGGTCACTGTTTGGTAGTTATTGGATAATAACGACCGATGAGTATGGACCACGCCCTTAGGTAAGCCCTCGGATCCGGAGGTAAAGACGATGACAGCCGGGTCGTTACAGCTCGGGTGATGGGAGCGAAAAAAGATCTCCGGGATATATTGCTTGATTATATCGAGCGTTCCGGCCTTAGGAAAGCTATCGAGATCGATTAAGGAAGCGTCGCTACCCTCAAAGAGCTTATCGAGTCCGCTAGTTTTAAGAAAGGCGCTGGAGGTGATAACGGTACTGACCATAGCCGTCTTAAGGGAGGTTTTAAAGAGCATCGGCCCCTGGGTGTAATTGAGAAAGACGGCCACCCGGCCAATGGACCACAAACCAAACATGGACACCGCTTCGGCCACGCTATTGGGGAGAAGTATACCTACGTTTTCCTGTGGGTGAGTTAAAGGCGTAAACAATTTACCGTAGCGGCGGGCCTCGCCGACAAATTGGCGGTAGTTTAAAGGTTTTCTAGCCACATCCTCTAAGACTATTTTAGCGCCGCCAAAACGCTTTTTGGCCCCAACTAAGGCCACCCAGAGGTTACGGTTAAATTCTTCATCGCGGGACCAAAAGCGAAGTTCGGTCATAGCGTCTCTTAAGACCCTAGTCAATTTGCGGCGCCGCTCCATCCGGCCCCTGGATTCTTCGGGGACCTTTTGAAGCTTGGGCGACTGATAGAAGGTCACCCGGTGGGTCGTCTTTTTAGGCATGTTGACCAAACTATATTTGGCCTCGCCATAAGAGCTAAACTGAAAGCCGTCGAGATCGACGAAGAAAATCTGCCCCTCAATTTGGCTGACAAAGACGGCGGCTTCTTCGACGACCTTCATGACTATGCCGGAAATGGTCGGCACAGCCTCAGGGAAGACGACTACTGAGGAGCCCCGGTCGAGAGCCTGGCTCAACCCTTGATCGGCTAAGGGTTTATCGTAGTCGACCCGTAAGACGGTCTGAAATAACCCGGTAATCTTAGTCCAAAAATTATCAGGCCAGGTGTTGTCTAAAACCAAGGTTATGGGTCGGCTTATGATGGTCCCCAAAATAAGGGCGTCGACCGATGACGTCCGATTGGAGACCAGCACAAAGGGGCCCTCAGCTAGATTTAAGAGGACTAAGCCCCTGACCCTTGGCCTAAAGAAAACATGGACCGCGACCCAAGCGATCAGCCTAGCGAGCTTTACGGTAAAAACCGGAAATGATTTTTGGAGTTTACTAAAAAGGCAAAACATAATTATTTCCAAACTTGGCCCGTAACTTACCTAAGGACAAGAAATGGGCCGGCTATACTGACATACTTCCCTGACCTAGGTCAGGCCCTAAATGGATCGAACGAAATTTAATAATTACCATTTTGACATTATTCCGTCAAGAAAATTCAGAGTTAGAGTTCACTTTTATTGGGTCAGGGATTTTACAATTTCTTGACTGGCCTCAATGGATTTGGCGCTGCCAACTACGGCCAAGGTCAAATGGTCTGGCCGGAGATATTTTTGGGCTACCCTTATAATGTCTTCGGAAGTAACCTCTTCGATGGCTAGTAGGTACCTACGATTAAAATCCAATCCCAAATCGTAGAGCCGCGATAAGATGGCCTCATTGGAGCGGCTGACTAAGGTCTGGAGGTGGATTTTCCGGGTGCCTGTCACGTAGCGTATGGCGCCTTCCAGTTCTTCATTGGTTAAAGGCTTTTCTCTAACCACATCTATCATCTCTAACAAGCCGCTTAAGGCTTCTGAGGTTTTCTGGGAGTCAGAGGCGATATAGAAACTAAAAGCCCCTACTTCCAGGCCGGGATTAAAGCCGGCGCTAACGGTATAGGCTAAGCTTCGCTTATCGCGCAGTTCTCTAAATAAAAGCCCGCCTAAGCCTGAGAGATGGTATTCCAAGACTTCCAAGGCCGCCTGGTCGGGATGGCCTATACCAGGGGTTAAAAAGGCCAGGGCTATGTGGGTCTGAGCCGTCTCAACGGAATCGTGGACAAAAATGGGGGCGGGAGGCGCGCTAGGCGGGGCGTATACATCTAAAGGCCCAGAGGCTCCAGGCGCCCAACCGCTAAGCCTGCGCTCTAAAGCTTCCAGCACTGCGACCGGCTCGATGTCGCCAGAGACAGCCAAGACTAAGTTATCAGGGCGGATTTGATCTCTATAGAAAGCTATTAAATCGTCACGGGTAAAATTAGCTACGGTTTCAATTAAGCCCAAGACATCTCCATGGTAGGGATGATCTTTATAGAGGGCCCGCCGCAGGAGTTTAAACAAGCGCTGCTGGAGGTGCTCATCTTGCATCTTAAGGTAGGCTAAGATCTCCTGGCGAGCTTCTTGGAGGTTGTCATCGGCGAAAGCCGGCCTTAAAAGCACTTCAGTTAAGAGATCGAGCCCCTCAAGCCAGTTTGAGGCCATAAACGAGCCGCTTAAGGAGACCGAGTTTCGGCCTGATGACCCATCGATGGAGGCGCCTAAGTCCTCAACCTTTCGGGCAAAGACCTCTGAATTCATGCTTTCGGGCGCTTTCGACCAGACCCGGGACATGAGGTTACTTAATCCGTCACGGCCCTTTCCTTCGGCTAATAAGCCGCCCCTAAAATATAATCTCACTTCAACCAAGGGCAAAGTGGGATCTCGCAGCAGAAGGACCCGGGCCCCATTTTTGAGTTTGTAATCCTCAAAATCCGGGGCCGCACTTAAGGCCGGATCCACGGGCTTAAGGGCTAAGCCGCTTGCGAGCTTTCCTAAGGCCTCTTTATCGGGCTTGGCGGCAGATGACGGCAGCACTATAGTTATAGTCATGTTTTCAGGCGTAAAAAGCTTATTTGCCAAGCGGGCCAGATCTGTGGAGGTCACCCGGCTCCACTGAGCCAGATAGGCGTCTTTGAGGCGGTAGTCGCCGGAGTAGAGTTCAAAAGAAGTTAGTAGCGAAGCTAAAGAATCGGAAGACTCCTGGCGATCGATAAAATTTTTGGCCGCCTGAACTCTGGCTCTGGCCATTTCTTCGGAGGTCGGGGGTTTTTCGGCTAGCGACTCTAGCTCAATAAAGATAGCCTCGAAGGCGTCCAAAATTTTTTCAGCCTCCGTTTCCAACTGTAAGACAAAGACCCCATCGCGGACGGCGGTGTAGGGAAAGGTCCCGATATCGGTAACTAGGCCTTTTTTAATTTTGACGTTTTCGGTTAACCTACCGCTTCGGCCCTGGGATAAAATTTCCGAAATCAGATGGAGCGAGGGGGCTTCCGGGGAGCCGCCTGAGGCGCAGCGGAAACCAATTATGGCCTTAGGTACGGTCACCAGGGGGTTTTCGATAATCTCGACGACCGGGCCCTTAGATATAATATCCTTAGGCGGGCTAAGCTCTGGGGTAGCCTCTTTGGGGTTTTCAAACTGGCCGAAGTATTTGGCTACTATTGTTTTGGCCTCGTCAGGGTCAAAGCCGCCAGTTACGATGACTACAGCGTTATCAGGCCGGTAGTAGCGATTGTGGAAGGCAAAGGCCAGATCTCTACTGACCTCGCGGACCGTTTGCTCGGAACCCAAAATGCGGTGGTGATAGGGATGGCCTTCGGGGAAGGCCAGAAACATGAAGGTATCCCACAGAAGGTGATCGGGGGAGTCCGTGGATTTTTTGATCTCTTCCACCACCACCTCCTTTTCCAGGAGGTATTCGGCGGGATCGTAACTAGGACTGAAAGTTATGTCACTTAGAACGTCCAAAGCCAATTCCAGTCTCTCGGCTGGAAGACTTAGGTAGTAAACAGTGCTATCAAAACTAGTATAGGCATTGATGTTACCGCCGTTGTTCTCCACCAAGCCTGATACCACGCCTAAACCGCGTTTTTTGGTCCCTTTGAAAGCCATGTGCTCCATCAGGTGGGCCAGGCCGTACTCTTGGACTCCGTTTTCGGAGGCTGAGCCGACTTTGACCATGACTAGGGCCGAAATAACCGGGTTACCGGGCTGAGGGACAAAAACCGCCTTGAGCCCGTTGGGCAGAATATAACTCTCATCAACGCCGCTGTAAGCAGCGTTAGCACTTAGTAGCCTTGAAACCATAAAGGTCACCGTCAATATTAATGTGAATTTGGAAAAAAAAGATTTGTTCATGAAAATTCTCCAGTTGCCTCTAGTCACAGTCCAACCATCGACACTAGAGCTTATAATCCACAAAGCGCCTTCTAATGAACTTATGCTGATCAAAAAAAACACGCCAAGCCAGGCCGTCTGACCCACAGCGGCTTTCATTGATCTCATTAAGACATTAAGGGAACGGTAAAGGTCGGCAAAGGACAAGTAACGGCAGCGGACCAACCAAATCCGCACCCGTAGGGGCCGTTTAGGGAGATAAAGCCCAAAAGCGAATGGCTCGATTTAGATTTCCCAAAAAGGGTTTCCCCAAAAAGCGGAAAACTAACTTTAGGATTTTACCCGACTCCCTAATTAAAATCAATAATGCTACTTTAAATCTTGGCCGGAATTTAGGCCTGATTAAGGCCCGACTTAAAAATCTTTATCTGGTTTTTCGGAATCTTAAGCCGATATTTGCCCAGCAATGCACCCGTCCTCATGACACTGATAATATTCTAGTTTAACGAAATATATCCGAAATATTACACTGGACTTTATAGTCTTTATGAAGTAAAATCTTATAGCTGATCCAGTTTGACGCTGGTTTTGAGGTCCGACAGATTTTCACCACTCACGAGTTAGCTGAGTGTAAAGTTTTATCTTGCTTAGTTGACCAATATTTCTCAGGCAAAATCTTTATTGACTTGGGCTTTGGCCTGCCAATAGAGCTCTATTGCTTTGCCTGGACTTTTGCGGTATATTCTGGTCTAACTGAACGAGGTTCACTTAGGATTTGCGACGCATTTTGTGTTGATTTTTTCCCCTGGACCATAATCAGCCCCGACCTGAGTTGGAGATCCCTAGACTTAAGTCTAGGGCCGCTTAAGCTAAAGGCAGTTTACAGGGCCTCAGACTTAGTATTTGGATAATTCAGGTTTTTCCGCCTCTAAGGCGGCTTCCTGGTCAATATTTAAAGGCGAGCCACATGGTTGAATCTAGAATGGCCAATTGGCCCATTGATCGTTTATTGAAACCCAATACACGAATCGATCTGATTCTCGATATAGATCTGATTAATGATCGCATTGATGTTCGTAACGGCGTGGTTTACGACATAAACGATCACCATGTCATCATATCTCAGACAGATCCTCTAATGACTAGGTCCATGGTCGGACGCGAAATTCAGGTCACTTTCGTTGGCCGTGAACCCATTAGCGGCGAGATTCTACGTTGGGGTTGGTCGGGTCGGATTATAAAAATAGACAAATACCAGCTCAATGCTGGCGAAATGGTCCAGGCCATCTATCTTTCGGTGCCCACTACTGGCGAGATCAGTGAGACCAACGCCAGGATGGACTACCGGCTCAATATCGTCTCTAACGATCACATCAGCATCCAGACTCACCCTTCTTTTGGCCGCGTGGTCCTCTTTGATTTTTCAGCTGGCGGGGTCCTCATTGGCGTCCCGGCGCCGCCCCAAGCCACCATGGGCATGAGGCTTTGGTTTACGCTTTTTTTCCCCAACTTCCAGACCCCTGGTGGTCAGACCACCATCAACGGCGAAGCCGAGGTTGTGCGCATTAGTTACGCCCCGGGCGATCAGATGGCTAAATTGGGACTTAAATTCCACGAGCTCGACATGAACGCCACCAGAGCCCTGCAAAAAGCCATAAACTACTACATGTTAGAGGAACAAAGAATCCGCAACCGCACGGAAAACTAAGCCAAGCAATATTAAAACACAACGCCGGACCGAAGCAGCCTTGAGGCTGCCTCTGGTCCGGCGTTTTATTTTAAGCCCGGCATTGTGTTTTAAGCCCGGCATTTTATTTTAGGCCCGGCGTTATATTTTAAGCCCGGCGTTGTGTTTTAAGTCCGGCTTTATATTTTAAGCCCGGCGTTTTATTTTAGGCCCGGCATTGTGTTTTAAAACAAGATTATAACAAGATTATTTGTAAAGCTGCATATTTTTGGGCACATACCATTTATTTAGGTTGTAGCCCAAGCCCGCCGGGGCCACCTCCGGCCCAATTATCCGGTTAGATATGGCCACCAAGGACTCAGGCACGAAGAGAAAAACGTAGGGAACGTCTTCGTAGAAGATCTCTTGGATGCGAAAGTAGCTCTGCTTTTGGATCTCGCGATCGATAGTGAAGCGACCGCGATCGATGAGCTCATCGACCTCAGCGTTATTGTAGGAGATAAAATTGAGTTCTCCGGGGTTAATTTTCGTGGAATTCCAGACATCGAAGAGATCGGGATCCAGCGGAATGGTCCAGCCCATGATGAGGGCTTCAAAATTGCGCTTATCGATAAAGTCCTTAAGTAAGGCCGCCCATTCGATAGTTAGAAGTTTAACTTCAATGCCCACGTCTTTGAGCCTAGCTTGGATGATGATGCCTGTCTGCTCTCTGACTCTATTACCCTGGTTGGTCAGGATAGTTAAGACAAATTTCTGGCCGTTTTTGTCCACGTAATTGTCGCCATCAGAATCGGTCCAGCCGGCTTCATTTAAGAGCTTTTTGGCCTGTTGCGGGTCGTAGGGATAGGGTTTAACGGCCGGGTTATAGGCCCACATATCGGTCTTGAAGGGCCCGTTGGCCGGCGTGCCAAAACCCAATAGCACGCCGTCGATGATCTCCTGCTTGTCAATGGCCAGGGCTATGGCCTTTCTGACTCTGACGTCAGAAAACCTGGGATCTTTTAAGTTGAAAGCCAAATAGGTGTAACTAAAGGCTGGATAGCGGAAAAAATTGAAGCGCTCATTTAAGAAAGGGTTCTCCTGGGCGTCTATCCACT
>JAITJB010000233.1 GCA_031279155.1 Deltaproteobacteria bacterium
ACGGAAAACTTGAGTTCATGCTTTCGGAATGGCTGCCCAAGGATAAAATCAGTACGCCCAACTCCAATATTGCCCCCATGGCCTAATAGTGTTTATGCCGCCTTGGATGGCCCTAAAATAGTAGGTTTTTTTAGCTTTCAGCTAAGCCGCCAAAATACTTTAGAAGCGTTTCGTTAGATGAGCTCATGGCCATGGCCGCCTGAGTATCGGCTCTGACCATGAGCTGGCGAAACTGCTGGATAGTTGATTTTTCAAATTTCTTAAAAACTTTGCCAAAGTAGCTGCGTTCGTTGTAACCGGTAAGTTCGGCCACTTCGCTGACCGTTTTTTCGGTAAAGAGGAAGTAAGCTTTAGCTAAGGCTATTTTTTTTAGATGGATATATTCCATAACGCTAATATTAAAGTTTTTCTTAAAGGTACGGCTGAGGTGTCCTTGGCTGATAAAGCATTTTTCCACTAGATCTTTAAGGCCCAAGGGCGCGCCGATGTGGCTGTCGATGTGGACGAAGATCTTCCTTAAGCGGGGGTTTCGCTTCAAGGCCGCCCGCTTGAAGGCTTGATCGAGCACGTAGAAGATGCAGAGCTCAACTACGCTTACGACCGATAGAAGATCCACGTCAGTTAAGGGCAATAGATCGGGTAAACCCAAGACATCGGATAACTCCCCGCCACGTTCGCCGATTATGGATCTATGAAAGTTAAAGAGGCGATTATTTAA
Source organism: Deltaproteobacteria bacterium (assembly GCA_031279155.1). Classification (GTDB taxonomy): domain Bacteria; phylum Desulfobacterota; class Desulfarculia; order Adiutricales; family Adiutricaceae; genus JAISWF01. The sequence goes on from JAITJB010000233.1 coordinate 719, forward strand.
AAGGCTAGGGTTGTGGCTAGTTTCCATAATTAGGTTGGAGGCGATGAAACGAGCTTGAGAGCTAAAGGATTTAAAGTCGCGACTTACAATTAAAGATCGCAAAAGTTCGATCTGCGGCGAAGGCCTCGGCGGGCGGCGCTTTTTATGGCTGGTCAGGATGGTGATTATTTCGGCGGGATTTACGGGCTTGGAGATAAAGCCGGTAATATTAAGTTCTAAGATGTGGTTAATTAATTCGCCATAGTCATGGTGACTCATGACAAAGACGCTTAGATCGCGGACTTTATCGAGCATGTTTTTGGCTAGATCTAAACCGGTGAGCCAGGGAACCACTAAATCGATGAAAACAAGATCAGGCGGATCGCGCAGTACGTGTTCGATAGCTTGCCTATGGTTGGCCGTGGCGTAGGAAACGACAAAATCCTCCACAGGGTTTATGAGCGATGATATAGCTACCCTGGTTAAGGGATCGGCATCGACTATCATAACCCGGTAAGGACCACCGTCATTTCGGCTCATGGCAACTAGACTCATTGGTTAGAGAGCCGGATAGACGGTATCGCGGGTTTGAGCCACAACCGGAAATACAAATCTATAAATACTTCCGCCGTCAGGCGCCGCCACCAAATCCGGAGACACCGGGTTATCAGTTAGGCGGCTCAGTTTTTGCCTGGTTGATTCCAATCTGGAGGCAATGTTTCGTAATTCCGAGCAGCTTTGCATCGGGCTCGAGGAAAATTGATCTAGGGGCCGGTCGGCTATAGTTAGGTTATCGCGGACTTCAACGATAATCTGGCGGCCAGTTCTACGCGAGGAGACATCGACCTGAAGTTTATCGCTAGAGGAGCTTAAACCTAGAAAAACAGCCCTTTCCACCGCTGGCATCAGGGCGTCGGTAGGTACTTTAAAGCTAGCTAATGATGGAGGCAGATCGATACGGTAACTTAAGAGTTCGCCGTATCTTAAGCTCTGCATGGCTAGATAGCGTTCCACGTCGTTTATCTCGTCGGCTAAGCTCCGGTATTGGCTACCCAAAGAAGACTGAATGCTCTTAAGAAGATCGGAGAGCAAAAGAACCATGCGGTTTGTCTTCCAGGCCTTCTCGAGGACCGAGAGGTTAGCTATGGAGCCTATGGCGCTGACCAAAAAAGAGGGGTTTAGTTTAGGATCTGGCAGCCTTAATTCCGAAAGCGAGGAATCTATGGGTGAAGCCGCCTCAAGCCCTCTATTTAAGTTTGGTAAGGTTATGGTCAGAAGCGAGGCTAGAGCGCTTAACTCGTTGAAGTCGCGATCAGGGGCGGCCTCGTGAAAGGCCTTCAAAGAGGGATCGGCTAGAGCCCGTAAGGCGGCGTTATCTAAGGCCGATGTCAGATCGACTAAGCCGGGAGGCGAGTTGCGACATCGGGTCTGGCTGATGATGACAAAGTAGCCGCCATCGCCGTCGGAGGCGATAGGGGCCACCGTTTCCATGAGGCCAAAGGGACAAAAATATGTAAAGGGCTCCGAGCGGGCCATGGCTTGCTTAAGGCCGAAGCGCTCTGAGAGCTCGCAGGCCTTAGAGGTATCCGGGTGGCGATGGGCCTCTGAACAAAAGCCGGCCACGCCTGAGGGCTCGGTTAGGTTATGGCCTTTTTGGTCGACGGCTACCAAGGCTACCCGGCCCACCCGGGCGGCTGAGTCCAAGGCGGCCTTGAGGTTGGGTATGGCCAGGTGGTAGCCTGTTTCTACGGAACTTGCGGCTTGGTGGTTAAATTTGGCCGGCATATTAATATTGGCGAGGTTTGTGGACATCTAGCACCATGATCCCAGGAAAGGCCTGTTCGTCAGGTGGCCAGCTTGGAAGCCGGCTAGGTTTAATTATATGGTTTTATGGCTCCATTAAAACTAAGATCAGAAAATTAAGCAATAAAACAATTTAGAGCTAGTAAGATCTAGCCATCTAAACCTGGTTCGTCCAGAGATAGGGAATTTGGCGAGCTTGTTGTCAAGCCTGGCTCTGAGGAAGGGAGCGAAACGGCTTGACTGAGGAACTAAATTTAAAGCTAATTAACAAAACAAATGCGAGCTAAGGCCAAAGCTAAAAGATGGATTTATTATAAAGAGCTTGTCTTGACGCCGTCAACTCATATTAAGGCCTTAGGGGTAAAATTCAGACTTATTTTTTTACTTGACGCAGTTTGCCTAAAGCTAAAGGCGATCGTCTAGATAATTATCGAAAAAAACTAAGCGAGATTTTTTTGTAAATCCTTACGATTAGCCCCGACCAGCTTGACCATGGTCTTAGGCCGGGCCTCTGAGGAGGGAAGGTCAGAGGCCCCGGCCGGGACCAAGGTCAAAACAGGGTCAGGGTTGGGTAGGCTGGTTAAGGCCAGCCCTAAATCAGCGCAAAGGGTTTGCAAGCGGCATTGGCCGGATTTTTCGCATAATAGGCATTTACCGGGATGCTTTTGGACTAACCTTTTAAGAGCCATAAGTCTGGCCCGGCGAATATTGGGGCTAAAGCTTTTGATCTTTAGCCCTGCCTCGAGCGGGGTTTCGCAAGCCCGAACTAGCTCGCCACTATCCTCAAGCTCAACCACACTTAAGCCGCAAGAGGCGCAAGGATAGCCTAAGCCCTCGATTTTTTCCCCGCACAAGTTTGGCAGACGGTAGTAGGGTTTTAGGGCTTCAAAGACGCTCTGGCCAGTTGCGCCCTGGCACTCTTGGTTATCGAGCGTAAAATGAATAATTGCGGGGCTAAGCTTTTCGGTTTTGGCCAGCATAATAATAAACCTAAGTTAGAATCGCTAGATAGCGTCGTGAATGGGGGTTGGGGGATTTCTTTCGGCGTGGTCGTTTTCACTTTGACCGTTGCCGCCTTGGCCATTAGCTCCATGGTCGTTTTCATGACTAAGCTCAAGGCTCTGGTCGCTACTGTGATGGAGGCGCTGGTGGGCCCCGCCGTAGGAGACATGGAGAAGCTCGTGGACCCTACCTTTGAGGACGCCCTGGTAGAGGCCGTCAATGAGGGGATTATCGCCGCTAGTCTTGATGGCCGAAAGTTTATCTTCGGTATAGAGACCTTTACTGCGGGCGATTTTAACGTTCAGATCGGCTACCGGTTGCCCGGCGCCGGCTACACAGCCGCCAGGACAGGCCATGACCTCGATGAGATCGAAAACCTTCTCGCCTGAGAGGACACTATTAATGAGCTTACGGGCGTTGGCCAGTCCGCTAACGACCCCGACTCGGACAGGGCGGTTTTTGTATTTGATCTCAAACTCCTTGATGCCCTCCATGCCCCTTTCGCCGACCTGGGCCAATTGCTTGATAACCATCCCACTATGGTCGTCGGATAGTGCCCTTAAGACAGCTTCCGTGACCCCTCCGGTCACCCCGAAGATGACGCCAGCCCCTGTGACTACGCCGTAAGGGGAATCCACGGCTTCCGGCTCAAGCTGATCGAAAATAATGCCGGATTCTTTGATCATTTGGATAAGTTCTTGGCTAGTTAAGACGTGGTCGACCATGGGAACAGAATCAACCGTAAATTCCCCTCTTTTGGCCTCCAGCTTTTTGGCCGTGCAGGGCATGATGGCGATATGGACGTGGCGCTTTTTGGAATTGGCTGAGCTAGCCTTAATGACTGAGGCAAACATCTGCATGGGCGATTTACAGGTTGAGACTTTGTTCATGAGCTCAGGGTAGTTGTTTTCACAAAATTTGATCCAAGCCGGGCAGCAGGAAGTAAAGAGAGGGAGTTTACTATCAGACCCTACGTGCTCTAAAAACTCCTGGCTCTCTTCGATAACCGTTAGATCGGCGGCTAAAGAGGTATCATAGACCTTATCGAAGCCCATGCGCCTTAAGGCGGCAACTATAAGGCCCATAGAGCTAGTCCCGTTATTGAGGCCCAATTGGGTGCCTAAGGCCACCCTGACGGCCGGGGCGATTTGGACGCTAGTTTCGACATTGGGGTCATCGATGTCGCTCCAGGCGGCTTCGATGGAGTTTTTAACCACAATGGCTCCGGTCGGGCAGACGGCTGAGCATTGGCCGCAGCCAACGCAGGGCGACTTGGCAAGAGGGACGCCAAAAGCCGTGGAAATAACCATGCGCGATCCGCGCTCGGCAAAATCAATGGCCCCAATGCCCTGGACCTCCTCACAGACCCGCACGCAGTCGCCGCAGAGGATGCATTTACTGCGATCGACCGTCACGCAAGCCGACGAGTCATCGATTATGGGCATAAGGGAGGTATTTTTGTAGCGGATCTTATCGATATTAAAGCGGATGGCCAGATCCTGGAGACGGCACTTGTTATTGTTGGCGCAGACGGTGCAGTCGCGGTTGTGGTTGGCTAAGATGAGCTCTAAAATGTTTTTGCGGTACTTACGCAGCCTTCGGGTGTTGGTTAGGATTTTGGCCCCTGGCCTAGGCGGCTCTGAGCAGGCGGCTTCTAACCCGCCGCGCTCGTTTTCCACCAAGCACATCCTACAGGCCCCGTGGATGGATAGATCGCTTACGTAACAAAAGGTGGGCAGTTCAATTCCGGCTTTGCGGATGAGTTCTAACATATTGCGCTCCCCGTTAATCTCAACGGGGATACCGTCAATGGTCATCATAGGCAGCATATTTTTTACCAACCTTCCTTGACAGCCCCGTATTTGCAGCCAGAGAGGCAGGCGCCGCATTTGACGCAGAGGGCGGGGTCTATTTTAAATGGCTCTTTGGCCTTACCGGTGATGGCCGAAGCCGGGCAAATTTTGGAGCATTTGGCGCAGCCAGCGCATAGCGAGGGATCGACGAAGATAACTTTCAGTCTTTCACAAGTTTTCGAAGGACACTTGCGCTCAACAATATGCTTGAGGTACTCGGCGCGAAAGTTTTTGATGGTCGATAAGACCGGCGAGGGGGCGGTTTTACCTAAGCCGCACAGGGCTGTGGCCTTGATGGTGTCGGCTAAATCGACTAAGTTATCGAGATCGCTGGGCCTACCGTCGCCAGCCACAATGCGCTCTAAGGTCATGAGCATCCTTTTAGTGCCCTCACGGCAGGGAACGCATTTGCCGCAGCTCTCGCGCTGAGTAAAGCCCATAAAAAATCTGGCCAATTCCACCATGCAGGTGTCTTGATCGGCTACCACCAGACCGCCAGATCCGATCATGGCCCCGGCTTGGGCCAGAGAATCAAAGTCCAGCTTAAGATCGAAGTGTTCTTCAGTTAAGCAGGCGCCGGAAGGGCCGCCAATCTGGACGGCCTTAAATTTTTTGCCGCCCTTCATGCCGCCGCCGACATCGAAGATAATCTCCCTTAAGGTCATGCCCATGGGCACCTCGATGAGGCCGGTATTTTCGATATTGCCGGTAATGGAAAAACTTTTGGTCCCAGGACTAGATTCTGTACCGACCTGGCGGTAGACTTCCCAACCGTGTTCGATGATTAAGGGGACGTTGGCGAAGGTCTCAACGTTATTTAAAACCGTGGGCCGGTTAAATAAGCCCTTTTCAACCGTGCGCGGGGGCTTAACCCTTGGCATTCCCCGTTTACCCTCGATGGAACCGGTAAGCGCGCTGCCCTCGCCGCAGACAAAGGCCCCGGCCCCGCGATTGATTTTGATCTGAAAGGAAAAATCAGATCCCAAGATGTTTTGGCCCAAAAGACCTAAATTAGCCGCTTGATTGATGGCCATCTTAAGCCTGGCTACCGCTAAGGGGTACTCGGCCCGAACGTAGATGTAGCCCTCATCGGCCCCGCAGGCCAGCCCCGCGATAATCATGCCCTCGAGCATGCGGTGGGGGTCGCCCTCCATAACCGAGCAGTCCATAAAGGCCCCGGGGTCGCCCTCGTCACCGTTACAGACGACATATTTTTTGCCCGGTTTTTGGGCTCCGACTTGCTTCCACTTAACCCCGGTCGGAAAGCCGCCGCCGCCGCGACCTCTGAGCCCTGAGCGGCTGACTTGATCGATTATCTCTTGGCTAGTCATCTCAAAGAGAGCTTTTTCCAGAGCCTGATAGCCGCCGGCGGCTAAGCTTTCGTAGATAGAGTCCGAGGCGATGTTGCCGCAGCGCGAGAGGACCAGTCTCTTTTGCTTCTTAAAAAAAGGAATATCAGCCGCAGTTTTATGGATATTGCCGCTGGAATCGGTAAAAGCCAATCTAGCTACGTGGCGACCCCTTTGGATGGTCTCCCTGACAATCTCCTCGCAGTCTTGGGGGGTAACCCGGATGTATTGGAAGCCTTCGGGCTCGACCTTAACTAAGACGGCTTTTTCGCACAGGCCTTGGCAGCCGCTTTTTTTGAGGCCTACCCCGGGCTCATCTTCCATAAACTTAACTGAGCAGGCGATGCCGGCTTCGGCTAAGGCCGTTTTAAAGGCTTCGTAAACTTCCGAGGCCCCGCTGGCCACGCAGCCGGTACCGGAACAGACTAATATCCGGCGCACTTGATCGGCGGCCTGCGAGCGGCACTTTTCTCTAAGATCTATTAGTTGGGCGCGACTTTTTAGCATCAAAATCACCCTAGTTTCCGACCGCGTTAGTTGAGGGGTCATTTGACCGCAAAGCCGAATGCTCGGAGGCTAAGGCGGCTGCGGTTTTAAGTTCAGTCTCTCTAATGGCTTTAATGAGATCGGCTGCCTTATCCGGGGTCATGGCCGGATGGGCCTGACCGCTCACGGTTAGGACCGGGGCTAGGCCGCAGGCGCCTAGGCAGGCTACGGTTTCCACGGTAAAAAGAAGATCCTCCGTTGTAACTTTCCCATCGGTAAGATTGAGCTCTTTTTGAAGTCTCGATAGTATGGGTAGCGATCTCCTGACGTGGCAGGCCGTACCATCACAGACTTTGATGATGACCCGGCCCTTGGGCTCTAAGGAAAAATTTTCGTAAAATGTAGCTACCGAGTAGACCTTAGCTTCGCTTAGGCCCACTTTAGCTGAGATTCTAGGGAAGACCTCTCGCGGCAGATAACGGTATTGCTCCTGTATCTCCTGGAGGATGGTGATAACGGCGCTTGGGTGACCAAGGTGGCCATCAATTATGCCGTCAACCAGGCTTAAATCAACTTGAGGCATTGACTGACCTTTCCCGCGAGCGCGAGCTCTAGCGAAGGAATTTGATTTTTTTCTTTAGGACTTCGGGGTCAATTCAGACGAGCTAAGAGAGCGAAAGCGTGTTATGTCAAATTATACGGTGGGCTTTAAAACTCTCCGAACGATATCTAGACCAATTGGTGGTTAAATTCAGACCTTTATCCGGCCAGGGGGTCTGATTGAGGTAAGATGGCGGGAAAAATCGTGACCTAGCCGGAGGTTTTTTCTTTTAGTTTCCTTCGTAAAATTCTAGATTTATGTGGGTTTTGTAAAATAATAAACATGCATGGGCAAAATTGGGAACACGCCTACCGCAAAAAAAAGGCCAAAGAGCCATGACGCTCAAATTTACGAAAAAATAAGCCTAAGGGCCCAAAAATCTAAATTGACGGTTGACAGCAAATCAACAATAAGGTATTTAAAATTGTGTTCAGAAAAAGTCCTCCTGGCCTTATCCAGATTAAATTGACCTTTGGCGATCAGAAGTGTTGGTTACCGGGCCTTTAGAGATACGCTAAGAGGCCTTTAAGATCAAAACAGTCTGGTCGGCCTTATTTATTGTTCTGGCCCAAAGCTGAAAGACCTAGGCCTTAAAAAGCGGTCAAGATGGCCAAGGCCTAGGTCAGAGATAAAGAGGGTCAAGGTAGGGGTCATGGTAGTGGCCACTAGAGCCTTAGGCAGTGGCCAAGAGATCCTCTGCCGGGGAGCTGGCAGGGGACGGCAATTTTATTGCTTTTTTTTATTAGATATATCGTTTCGGAAATTACAATTAATTTCTTACCTGGAAATAAACTTTCCAGCTAACATGGGTATTGTTTATGGAAATTCTATCTAGTGTTGTGGCTAAGGTAAATAGCTTTGTTTGGGGACCATGGATGTTGTTTTTCCTGGTCGGGACAGGAGTTTTCTTGTCCATAAGGTTGGGATTCATCCAGTTTTCCAAGCTCTTCTATGCCTTAAAGTTGGCTCTCCTTCCCCGCAAGAGTAAAGACGATTCGGTCGGGGATATCAGCCATTTTGGGGCTTTAATGACGGCTTTGGCCGCAACTATCGGTATTGGCAACATTGTCGGCGTATCAACGGCGGTCATTGTTGGCGGGCCAGGCGCGGTTTTTTGGATGTGGGTTACGGCCATCTTTGGCATGGCCACCAAATACGGTGAGGCCGTCTTAGCCATTAGGTACCGCGAGGTCGATAAATCCGGCCACATGGCCGGCGGGCCCATGTACTATATTGAAAAAGGCATGGGCATTAAGTGGTTGGCCGTGCTTTTTGCCATCTTCGGCGTTGTGGCCTCATTTGGCATCGGAAACATTAGCCAGAGTAACTCGGTTGCCAACAACATCCACGGCGTCATTGGCATATCTCCTTGGATTACCGGCGTCATTTTTGCCATCATCACGGCGGCCGTCGTTTTAGGCGGGGTCAAGAGCATTGCCGCCTCCACCGGCCTCATCGTGCCCTTCATGGCCGTTTTTTATGTTTTGGTGGGCATAGTGATAATCATCACTAATTATACGTTGGTCCCAGGGGCTTTAGAGCTCATCGTCTCTAACGCTTTCACCCATGAAGCCGGTATAGGGGGGCTTTTGGGCACGACCATCAGGTATGGCGTGGCTCGAGGAGTCTTCTCCAACGAAGCCGGCCTAGGCTCGGCGCCCATCGCGGCTGCGGCGGCCAAAACCGATCACCCCTGCCGGCAAGCTCTGGTCTCGATGACCGGAACTTTTTTGGATACCATCGTCGTCTGCTCGGTTAACGGCATAGTCTTAGTCATGGCCGGCCTGTACAAAAGTGGCATCCCAGCTCCATCTTTGACCTCAGAATCTTTTAATAAGTTTTGGCCATTTGTTGGCGAGTGGGTGGTCACGGTTTCCATCATCTTTTTCGCTTATTCAACCATCTTGGGCTGGTCATATTACGGCGAGAGATGCTTGTACTATCTAACGGAAAGTAAAAGGGCCAGTTTTATCTACAGGCTGATTTTTTCCATCTTCGTCTTAGTTGGGGCCACCACCAAGATCGATCTGGTTTGGGATATTTCAGATACTTTTAATGGGGCCATGGCCATCCCCAACCTCATAGGATTGGTGGCCCTTTCCGGGGTGATAGTCTCGCAAACCAAGGAATTTAACGAAAAATTTTATAAAAAACCTAAGTGATTTTGGTTAGCTAGGCTTAGCTTAGCTTTACTAGCTTAACAAGGCTAGCTAGGATACCCTCGATAGCCAGGCTAGCTAAGATAGCCTAGGTAGCCTCGCTAGCTAAGCTAGCTAAGATTAAAGACAAAAAAACCCGGGCTGGCGAATACTCGCCAGCCCGGGTTTTTAAATGGCTGAAGCTAGTCTACTTTTTCTCGTAATCAAAGGCCGGGACAGTTGCGCCTTTAAAATGCTCCAAAATAAATTCAGCTACTTCTTGGGACTGATAGGCTTCGACAAATTTAAGGTATAGCGGGTTATCTTTGTCTTCAGGCCGGGCAACGATAACGTTTACGTAAGGCGAATCGAAGTCTTCCAGAAAGATGGAGTCGGTTAAGGGATTTAAGCCAACGCCTTGGGCATAGTTGTTGTTGATAGCAACAACGGTTGCGTCGTCACGGGCTGCCGGAGTCTGGGAGGCTTCGACCTCGATAATCTTAAGGTTTAAGCGGTTTTCGACGATATCGTAAACCGTGGCTTTGGCCCCGGCATCGGGCTTAAGGGTAATGAAGCCAGCCTTTTCCAATAGTAGTAAGGCTCTGGCGCCGTTAGAGCCATCATTGGGGATGACCACGGTATCGCCTTCTTTTAGTTCGCTGATATCCGTTATCTTGTTAGAGAAAAAGCCTATGGGGGAAATATAGGTGGTCCCGATGCTGACTAAGGGAGTGCCTTTTTCGGCGATAAAGTCTTCAAGATAGGGGATATGCTGGAAAGAGTTCAGATCGATTTCTTTGGCCGCCAAAGCGGTGTTGGGGATGACGTAGTCGCTAAATTCCGTAAGCGTGACCTCTAAGCCCCGGCTTTTGGCCACCTCGACGACCTTTTCGAGGATATCAATGTCTGAGCCGGTGGTGGTGCCGACATTGATTTTGCCGATGATTTCCACTGGTGCGGGGGCGGCGGCTTCAGGCGCGGCCGGTTCTTCAGCTGCGGGCGTAGCTGCTGGTTCTGCCGGGGTCTCAGCCGGGGCCGGAGGCTCAGCTGCTGGCGCTGCCGGAGTCTCAGCCGGGGCGGCCGGGGCCGGGGTAGCGGCCGGAGTCGGGGCCGGTTCATCGCTGCCGCAAGCTGCGAAGAGGAAAACAGAAAATAGAAGGGAGAAAAATAAAATACCGTACTTGTGCATCTTGTTCAATTTCATCTTGCCCAATCCTTTCGGTTAGAGGTTAGAAGTTAGAAGTTACGGGGGATAAAACCAAAAAGAAAAAAAACCACTAAAGCCAAAAATAATCTAGCGGTGGGATATTCTGCGGACCAAATAATCGCCTAGATTTTGGACGCCCTGGACGACTAAGAGAAGCAATATTACCGTCACCCACATGATATCGGTCTGGTAGCGCTGATAGCCGTAGCGGATGGAGAGATCGCCAAGTCCGCCGCCGCCTACGGCGCCGGCCATGGCCGAATAGCTGATGAGGGTGATGGTGGTAATAGTTACGGCCATGATGAGTCCGGGTTTGGCTTCGGCTAAAAGGACGTGAATAATAATCTGCCACCTGGTGGCCCCGGCGGCTTGAGCCGCTTCGATAACACCGAAGGGAACTTCCAGAAGGGAGGTTTCGGTTAACCTAGCCATAAAGACGACGGCAGCTAGGGTTAAGGGGACGATGACGGCTGTTGGACCGATACTGGTCCCAACGATAAATCTAGTTACCGGGATGACAAAGACGATAAAGATAGGGAAGGGTATGGAACGGGTAGCGTTAACTACCAGCCCTAAGATAAAGTTTATCGTTCTATTTTGGCAGATGTGCCTCCGCCTAGTTATAACCAAAAGCACCCCCAAAGGTATGCCCAAAAGGGAGGTTATCAGGGTCGATAGCGAGACCATGTATAGCGACTGAAGGGACGCCGTCTGGACCATGGTCCATTTAACGGGGGTTAGCAACATTGAAGACCTCCAGATTGACTTCACAATTTCTTAAATAGTCAAGGGCGTTATCGACAGAAGATTTTTGGCCGGAGAGATCTAAAAGTAACGTGCCGTAAGGCGTGCCTTTAATGTGATCTATGTGGGCTTGGAGGATGTTGGTTTCTACGTTAAATTTTTTGATTAAGGTATAGACCAAGGGCTCGATGACCGTGGGGCCGATATAGCCGATCCTAACTAACAGCCCTTTGGGTTGGTAGCCTTTTTCCAAAAAATGATCGGTATTGGAGAGAACCACTTCCACGAAGCTTTTAGAAGTCGGGTGCTTAGGTGAGGTAAAGACATCGATAACTCGCCCGGTCTCAACTATTTGCCCGTTTTCCATAACGGCCACCCGGTCGCAGATTTCGGTGATAACCTTCATCTCATGGGTTATGAGCACCACCGTAAGGCTTAAGCGCTCCTTAAGATCCTCGATTAAGGACAAGATGGAGCTGGTCGTCTGCGGGTCCAAGGAGCTGGTAGCCTCGTCGCATAAGAGGATAGTTGGGCTATTGGCCAAAGATCTGGCGATGCCGACTCTTTGTTTTTGTCCGCCAGATAGTTGTGAGGGATAGGCTTTAGCCTTATCGGTCAGGCCAACCATTTCCAAGAGTTCGGCTACCCTTTGGCGGATAAAGGCTTTGGGCCGACCGTCCATCTGGAGCGGAAAGGCCACGTTAGCCCAAACATTGCGAGAAGATAAAAGGTTAAAGGACTGGAAAATCATGCCCATGCTACGGCGGGCTTCCAAAAGTTCGGCGCGACTTAAAGTCGTTAGATCTCTACCGGCTACCAGCACCTGGCCGCTGGAGGGCGTCTCCAAACGGTTAAGGCAGCGTATGAAGGTGCTCTTACCAGCGCCTGAGAGGCCGATGACGCCAAAAATCTCGCCCTCGTCAATGGTCAGATCGATTCCCCTCAGGGCCTCGACATTATCGGCGCCAGTGTTGAAAGTCTTGGTTAAGCCCTTAATTTCTATTAAATGGGTCATCTGTAAGTCAATAAGGTAATTTTTAGTTTTCTAAACTAGCGACTAGACGCTGGTTTAATTGAGGTAAAAAAAAACCAAAAATCCTTAACCTGGACTTTTGGCCTTCAGTTTGACTGATCAGCGAAAGCGGCGGGAAATATGAAAAAGAAGAAAGCCCCGTTTGGCGGCTGGCGAAAGTTAGCGATATTACGCATCAATGTAAATTGACGGTTGAGAGCTCCCTAGGCTAAGACTGGTCATAAGTTTAAAATCAGGAGCCGAAAATTGCAAGCAAAAAGATGTTGCCCGATGTTGATTAATTAGCTTGATCGGAGCGTCAAATCTTAGCATGACTACTTTAGGCTATTATGGGCCAATTCCCTCCATATGAAAGCAGGCCGCTGTTTTAGATTATCTAAGAGCCGGCACACTCAAAAGCTGTCCCGCACCTGCCGTCCGCGCCAGCGCAGTTTGAAGCCGTCCCGCACCTCCCTCCGCCGCCAGCGCACTGTGAGGCCGTTCCGCACCTGCCGCCCCCGCCAGCGCAGTTTGAAGCCGTCCCGCATCTGCCGCCCCCGCCGGCGCAGCTTGAAGCCGTTCCGCACCTACCTCCGCCGCCAGCACACCCAGAAGCCGTTCCGCACCTGCCGCCCCCGCCAGCGCACTGTGAGGCCGTACCGCACCTCCCTCCGCCGCCGGCGCACTGTGAGGCCGTCCCGCACCTGCCGCCCGCGCCAGCACAGTTTGAAGCCGCCCCGCACCTACCTCCGCCGCCGGCGCAGTTTGAAGCCGTTCCGCAGTTTGCCGAGGCTTGTGAAGTGCCTAAAGTCGTAGGACTACTTGATTGATCAGTGTTTGAAGAAAAGCCTTCTGTCTTATCAAACACAACAGAAACTGAACTGACGGCCAGTGCAGCAATGGAAGCGAAGCCAAGTTTTAAAAAATTACGTCTAGAAAAAAAATCTGACATAATCGCCTCTTATTGTGTATCAATACCATTTTCAAGTTAGCACAGGACAATCATCACAGTCAACGCTAGCTAAGACAGCGTAAAAATTGGAAGAAATGACGGAATTTAAAAGCTCATAGAAAGTTCGCTATGGACCTTGTTCATTTGAGTGGCTTAATCTATAATCGGGCTACGGGCAATGTAAACAATGACGAAATATTGAAGGAGGGGAAAATGGGATCTTTAATTGATGAACTTTTAATTAAGTTCCAAGAGGAAGGCGAAAAAAAGATAGCAGCAACCAGAGCGGAAGGCGAAAAAAAGATAGCAGCAACCAGAGCGGAAGCCGAAAAAAAGATGGCAGCAGCCAGAGCGGAAACCATAGCGGAAACCAGGGCAGAAAATATAGCGAAGTTCGCTCTGAAGTCCCGCGACAATGGTCATAAACCCTCTGTTATCTGTAAGATTTTAGATATTTCCGAAGAAAAGCTGGAGGCCATTTTTAAAAATGCCACTAAG
>JAITJB010000239.1 GCA_031279155.1 Deltaproteobacteria bacterium
GGTATTTCCGGATATGCTCTCGGAATTTTCTCGGTCTACGGATAACGTAGGTCGATTTTCGCAACACCTACGCCGCCAATATCGGACGCGTTTGAAAAAAGGAGCGTTACGACGATTACTGCCACTTCGAGGATGCGGAGGGCAAGGGTCAGGCCGACGTGGAAATGCAGGCCGCAGCGATTGCCGGCGAGCTTGAAAAAACGATTTGAGGCTCATTAAGAGCAGGGGCACCTTGTAGCTCTGCCATTAAAATTTTTCACAATTTGGGCGCGGCATAAGGTACGACAATTTCCGCCGCAGCTACTGCGTGTTTTTCTGCGGCTTCAAAATGTTCGAGGCCTCAAAGCCATCGGGGCATTTCAAGCTCCGCGATGAGGACGGACTGGAACTCACCAACGCCATCAACGAAATATTTGTTCAGTTGCCCGAAATTCGACGCCGCCCTCGACAAACCGATGGGAGAGATGACAGGCATGGAGATGTGGGGGCTGTTTTTTTTCTAGGCCGACAAGCCGGAGCGTTCGGAAGTGGTAAACGAAATAATCAGAAGACGGGAGGCGATCAAAGTGGCTGACAAGATACTAGCAAGCATAAGCACAGACCCCGACATGCGGGCGAAGTACCGCTCGTGGATGAAGTTTCAAACCGACCTGAACACCACGATAGCTGTCAGCGAAGATCAGGCACGGGAACAGGAGCGCAACGACATTGCGCGGAATCTGTCCGATGAGGACATCGCGAAAGCGACAGCCTTGACGCTTGATGAAATCAAGCGTCTCCGCGATGGCCAGTAGCGCAAAAACAGCGCGGTGCGCCAAGCGTTTCAATAGTTCAACCTAAATTCGGGCATGTTTTAGCACCTACAAGACATCCAAGCTGACCCTTATGGTAGGAAAAAATGAGCACGACAGCCATTTAGATCTATGTTTCTCGTTAGTTCACTACCGACCCGGTCGGCGCCCTAAGTTTCTTGATAGCGGGGGTTATTGATGTAGGCCATGACTTCTTGCTGGCCAAGACCGAAAACTTCTAGTGTTCCTTTGAGACTTTGTCAACGGGTTCATAAGTCTTTTATTGTTTGACGCCATGACAACTCCAATATTCTCCAGTTCTCCGATAATTGAGCTTTTACTTCAGCCACGCTTTTTCATTAATACGTTTAGCTTGTTGCCAATTTCGGAGATGACAATTAAAGAGATGAAGGAACAAAACAGTTTGCCGCGGGTTGTATTGCCATGATGGGTTCGTAGCCTTTTCATATCAATGTAGTTCTTCGCATCGTCAAAGATTTCTCGTGCATATTTTGCGGCGGTACTTGTTGAGAACTTCAACGGCATTGAGATCTGTGATTGGCTGGACATGGCTATTAATGAAGGATGTGCTGTAGTTAAGCTCCAAATAACCCAACTAAAAAAACCATCCCGCCTCCCTAAATGGAGATGGGATGGTTTTTAGTTGTGAGCCTTAGGGTATCGAGCTAGTTACAGATCTGGCAAGAATTGCCGTCACAGCTTAATAAACCGCTCTCTAGGGCCGGAGCCCCGTCCTTCCAAAATGGGGAAAGGTTGCGGAGTTTTTCGATGACCTCAGGGAAGATCTTAAGGGCCCGGTCGACCTCTGCGTCGGTGTTCTCAACCGACAATGACAGACGGATAGAGCCGTGAGCCGCCGTAAAGGGCACGCCCATGGCCCTAAGCACATGGGAGGGCTCAAGGGAGCCGGAAGTGCAAGCCGAACCAGAGGAGGCGCAGATGCCGGCATGGGAGAGGTGGAAGAGGATTGATTCACCTTCAACATACTCGAAACTGATGTTGGTGGTGTTGGGAAGGCGTTGGACCCGGTCGCCGTTGACCATGGAAGAAGGGATAGTCAAAAGACCCTCTTCCAAGCGATCCCTTAAGGCTCTGACCCGAGTATTTTCCTCAGGCAAACGCTTTTGGGCGAGCTCTGCGGCCACGCCTAAGCCAATAATGTAAGGTACGTTTTCCGTTCCGCCTCGCCGACCGTTTTCTTGATGACCGCCGATCATAAAGGGCGCAAATTTAAGCTTGCGGCGGACAAAAAGAGCGCCAATGCCCTTGGGGGCGTGGATCTTGTGGCCGGCTAAAGAGAGCATATCGATGTTGGTATCTTTAAGGTTTATGGGAATCTTGCCTATAGCCTGAACAGCGTCGGTGTGGAAGACTATGCCTTTCTCATGACACAGATCGGCGATTTTTTCCACCGGAAACAAAACCCCGGTTTCGTTATTGGCCCACAATAAGCTCACCAGGGCCGTGTCAGGGGTCATGGAGTCCACCAACTGGTCCATATCAATTAAGCCGCCCCGGTCTACCCCGATCTCGGTAACCCTATAGCCCTGATGCTTGAGGAAGGTGGCGTTGTTGATGATAGCCGAGTGCTCAACTTTACTGGTAATAAGGTGGCGCTTGTTGGGCTGAGTTCTTAAAGCCGACCACAAAGCCGTGTTATCGCTTTCCGTACCGCAAGAGGTGTAAATGATCTCAATTGGCTCACAGCCTAAAAGATCGGCCAAGCTTTGACGGGCCTTCCTGAGGGCGGTAGCAACCTCGCCGCCTTTGTGATGCATGCTGGAGGGGTTACCGTAACTGTCCTTAAAGAAGGGCAGCATAGCCTCCAAAACCTCAGGATCGACTTTAGTGGTGGCGTTGTTATCGAAATAGATTGTTTCCATAAAGACCTTCCAAAGATAAGCAAATGACTAGACCCATCTAAAACCGGCCAGTCAATATAAGATCCAGGAACCAAATCAACTTGAGGCTTTAAGGGTTCCTGGCGCCATTTTTCACCGCTGCTCCCGGACCACGATGGCGGGATCAACTAAAGTGCGGAGGGTTTCGGTCACAAAATCGGCCAAAGTGCGTTTCGAAGATGGGCAACCCGAGCAAGACCCTTTAAGGGCCACGACGACCTCGTTGCCATCGACGTCGACTAACTCAATATCGCCGCCATCACGCATTAGGGCCGGGGCAATCTGGGTGTTTATGACTTCCTCAATCAACTTTATGCGCTTCAAAGCTGTCATGCGAGCGGGTTTGGGGGTATCAGAGCCGTTACCAGAGGCTCGGTGGAGTATCTTAGCCAGTAACTCCTCAAGCTTAGGTAGGCATTTACCGCAGCCGCCGCCAGCTTTGGTGAACTGTGTTATCTCTTCGACCGTAGTTAAGCGATTGGTCTTAACTACCCGTTCAATCTCTTGGTCAGTTACGCCAAAACAATGGCAGATGATCTCACCTTGGGTGGCTCTCACAGGAACCCCCCGGTAGTTGGAGATGGCCGCTTCCAGGGCCTCTTGACCCATGACTGAGCAGTGCATCTTTTCCTTAGGCAGTCCACCTAAGTAATCAGCAATGTCCTGATTAGTCAAAGTAAGGGCTTGATCTAGGGTTTTTCCCTTGATCATCTCTGTTAAAGCTGAAGATGAGGCGATGGCGCTAGCGCAACCAAAGGTCTGAAATTTGGCGTCTTCAATGATGTCCCGCTCTTTATCGACCTGTATGGTCAATCTCAGGGCGTCGCCACAGGAGAGGGACCCGACCTGCCCCTCGCCGTCTATACGCTCCACAACCCCCACATTGCGGGGGTTTTCGAAGTGTTCCATTACGTTGTCAGTGTATTCCCACATATTGAGAGCTCCTTGACGGCCCCCACCTGGCAGAGCGAAGCCGTCTGCCGACTCTAGCTTTCAGAAACAGAAAGCCGGGAAAGATTTTTTAAAATAACCACGAACTTGCGCCAGAACTAAAAGAGAAAAAAAAGAGAAAAAAAATTGGACAGGCTAAACATCCCAAAACCTCAGGATTCTGTCAATGGCTGTTCAGACCTGTTCAAGGTCATTGTAACCTATTATGAGCTATTCTGGCGGAAATTCCCATCTGCTTTTTAAGTATGGATTGGTCAGTAAACCCCTAAAACTCTCTAGACCAAGACCGGCCCAAATTAAGGACTGACAACCCATTTAAACAATATAAGGCCAATTGGCCAGTTGTCAAGGGGTTCTTGAGCTGGCCCGAACTCATAAAGAACTGATACTTCACTTCACCTTAATTTCCTTTTACATTTTACAGCCCTGACCAACAAAAGTCAAAATGCCCCTAGGCCATCTGAGGGTAAAAAAACGAATTATGCCTGTATCATATCCTGCTCTAATGTCAAGTAATTATTTAGATTTACAAATATTGGTTTCGAAGCTACAGACTTAAAAGGAAAAGCTCTCAAGGTGCTTCTTGTCAACCTGGATTCTTGGCTTAATTAAATCTTAAAATTTTTCAAGATTAAATTCACAAAAAGGTTAAGTAAAATCCTATATCTTAATTAGTAAAATATAAATTTAAGATATAAAAGATAGACACTTGACAGATGGCAGCTTCAAGCGTACTATGTAAATGCTACTGAGTGATTTTCGCGCCCTAGGCAGGCTTGACAAGACTAGGCGCACCTTTTCGATATCAATATATCTAAATCGCATTGTCTTTTTAAAAAAGATAGCCAAAAAAATAGCCGAGCTAGCTGGCCAAACTAGTTAGCCAAGCTAGGTAGCCAAGCAAGTTAGCCAGGCTATCGAAAAAACAGCCAACAAAAAACCCCTCCAGACTTAAGCCGAGACTTAAGCCTAGAAGGGTCTTAAAAACTGTTTAGGCCAGATGGCTATTTGGCTTTAGTCTTAGCCGGAGTTTTAGCGGCTTCTTTTTTAGCCGGGGTCTTAGCCGCCTCTTTTTTGGCCGGAGTTTTAGCGGCTTCTTTTTTAGCCGGTGTTTTAGCCGCTTCTTTTTTGGCCGGAGGCTCGCTCTTAGCCCGTTTGGCCGGCGCCTTAGCCGTTTCTTTAGTAGCCGGAACCATGGCTTCCGGTCGTTCAACCAACTCCTGAGACGTTTCAGAAGCGGTCTGGTCCTCTGGAACTGTTTCCACAGTCTCCGGCGGCTCTACCGGGACCGGTGGCGGCTCTGCGTCAGCGTCACTTAAATCAGCTGACTCCTCTTTGGCCTCTGAGCCAGCCTTCTCTGGCGGGCTCGCTGAAGTGTCGCCTGCGGCGCCAGCAGCTGAAGTATCGGCCTCTGGAGCTTGGGCCGCACCCTTCTGGTTAGCCGGCACTTTAAATTTATTGATGAAATCCGGACCGTAAAATCCGTATGCTCCGACCAGCCCTTTACCTGACATAGCTGAAATCTCCTTTAGACATGAGAACCCTTCTTGGGCTCGTCAAGCGCCGGTCGCCCACCTGGCCTAAATCGTGGGATAAAAATTGAGGCCAAAATCGCGAGCCAAATTCCGGCAGCGGTTTGGAAAAATAAAACTAACGAGACTTGTCGTTTTACAAACTGATTTTACCATATTTAGTCTAAAAAGACCAGAGGCTGGTCTTAGACCCATCGAGCCAACTATTTATCAGCCCTTGGCGCCAGATGGCTCATCGATGAAGTGGGACTTTAAGACGTCTAAAATTTTTTCCCGGGTGCCTGGATAATAGGCGCCATTTAAGAGGATGACAAAACTAAGCGGTTCTGACGGCCTATCGGGCCTAACTAAGTAGCCGGCAAGAGTAGAGATATCGCTCATGGTGCCGGTTTTGTAGAGAACCGACCCGTCCTGCCGGCTCTTAACTAAGTGCCGTGAGGGCTCAAAAGCGGCCAAGATATCGGCCATCTGCCTGGCCGTCAGGCTGTTTAAGCGGCTTAAACCACTGCCCTCGACCAAATTTAGGCGGCTGAGCCCTTTACTGTCTAAGTACTCGTAGATCACGGCCTGGCTTTTGGCCAAGGTGGCCGGCGGACCAAATCTTTCAGCCCCCATAGCTAAAAAGATTTGATTGGTCATGAAATTATTGGAATGCTCCAAAAGAACGGCTAGAAGTTCTTCAAGATTGCGGGAATTTATATGACGATACAGGGGCAAGGCATCATTTGGCAATATTCCGCCGACTTCCACCGTGCCGGAGACGTCGATTTCATTTTTTTTCAATTGGGCCAAAAAAAATTGCCCAGCCTG
>JAITJB010000246.1 GCA_031279155.1 Deltaproteobacteria bacterium
CTTTTCGTCTACGATAGGCTTATCTTCAGGTTTCTTTTCGTCTACGACAGGCTTATCTTCGGGTTTCTTATCATCTACGACAGGCTCGTCTTCGGATTTCTTTCCACCGATGACCGGCTTATCTTCAGGTTTTTTATCATCTACGACCAGCTCGTCTTCAAGTGTCTTATCGCCAACGAGCGGCGCATCTTCGGGTTTCTTTCCTCCAATGACCGGCTTATCTTCAGGCTTTTTATCATCTACGACCAGCTCGTCTTCAAGTGTCGTATCGCCAACGAGCGGCGCATCTTCGGGTTTCTTTCCTCCAATGACCGGCTTATCTTCAGGCTTGGCATCATCTACGACAGGTTTATCTTCGATGATCGGCGCATCATCGGGTTTCTTTCCTCCGATGACCGGCTTTTCCTCTGGCTTTTTTTCTTCGACTGCCGGCTCATCTTCGAGAGGTGGTTCATCGACATCTTTAGGACCGAAAAGCTTAAATAACGACTTAGAGCCTTCATCATCGGAAGCGCCGCCGGAAGCAGTTGCGCCTTTTAAGGAATTCAAATAAAAGCCAGAATTTGCCCGCTCAAAAGCTGAGGCCCTAGGCTTAAAAAGTCCGGTCGTATTTAACCCTTGATCCACCACCTTAACCAAGAGGGCGCTCTGGGAAATGGCCGCCTTAAGATAACCATTTGTCAGGTGAAAGACCAAGGCCGCCGCTAAAATTAACGACCAAAGGGCCAAAAAATGGAGCGGGCTCAGGCTAGTTGGGGCGCCTTTTTTGGAGCCAATTTCAGGATGACGATTACATACTTGACTTTTGTCCATTGTAAACCTTTCAAAAAAGAATCTTTGTAATTTTTTTACAAGATTAATTGTAATTAGCATTATTAACTTGAACATATGTCAAAGCATAGGCGATTAAAAAGAAAAAACTAGAGAAAAATTTTGGCTGTTTGTAGTACAATCCTGGCCTTCGACCAGGGTATTATTTTACGGTTGGTCCAAAAAAATCAACTCACGTTTGGATTCTAGAGTAATCAACAGTAACGAAGGCCATAAAACAAAGGCAAGTTTTTGCCTCTCACAGAACTGGACGGTTATTTTAGGACAGCATCTTTATATCTTAGTGATTTTGACTGCTTGCTAGAGTTTTGGTTGTGGCTGGCTTTAAGAATATAATAAAGATCCTTAAGCAGAAAAAAAATATATTATAAGCTTTATTGAC
Organism: Deltaproteobacteria bacterium; assembly: GCA_031279155.1. Classification (GTDB taxonomy): domain Bacteria; phylum Desulfobacterota; class Desulfarculia; order Adiutricales; family Adiutricaceae; genus JAISWF01. The sequence continues at coordinate 1,214 of JAITJB010000246.1, forward strand.
ATATCATTATTCGAGATAACACTATCTAATACGTCGGGCAGGCGGAGCGACAAATCCATAAATAACTCAATTTAACCCGTATTTCGTTTAGTGTCAATGGCAAAGTAAAGGGCATCTTTGAGCCAAAGCCTCAAATCAATGGCGACTGTCCTAAGCCCTAAAATAGGTTTGATATAACTTAGGCCCTTAATCGGATTTAGCCGCAGCCAAAATTATTGAGGATTGCCCGCGATTATGGTAACCTTTCCCGGTACTGGTCTTAGCCGGTCGATTTTATGTAGCTGCGCTATAGCCCTGGCCGACCAAAGCGGCGTCAAAAATACGTTAACTGGCATTTTTAGCGCCAAAGGCTGGCGCCTTTGGCCAGCAACCTTTGGTCCGCGCCTTTGGCCGGCTCCCTGGCTCGTATTTACCAAGCCGACCAAGCTAACCACCTAAAACGATCGAAACAAATGGTGACCAAAATAAATTTTGTGCTTTTAAGCGCTATTTACACATTAAAATCAGGTAAGGGTCTCAATAGCCTATCTGGCCTTGAACCCCTACTTGAAGTCTTATCTTGGAGTTCTTAATGATTGAGGACTTTTTTAAAGCCAAACTCCCTCCTTACAACATCGAAAACCGGCTGCCGGTAGCTCGCCCGGGCTTAATGTTCATCTTCGGCCTAGGCCTATTAACCTTGATCTTTTGGGTTTTAGGCTTTTGTATTTTGACTTATATTTTTCTTATTTTAACTTGTTTTACCATCTGGTTTTTTCGCGATCCCAAAAGGCCCATTCCGCCCGGTGAATTCGGCCTTTCTCCGGCTGACGGCCGGGTCATCCGCATTGATAGCCTGGCTCTTTGCCCGTTGACCAATGCCCCGACCATAAAAGTCAGCATCTTCATGAGCATTTTTAGTGTTCACGTCAACCGTTTGCCCGTAAGCGGGCTATTAGTCAGGCAAGATTATTTCAAAGGAACATTTCTAAACGCCGAGTTGGACAAGGCCTCAGAAAAAAACGAGCGCAACGCCCTAATAATTGAAAGTAGCGATGGTCGCCGCATCACTGTGGTCCAAATCGCCGGCTTAATAGCCAGGCGCATTGTCAGTTGGGTCAATATTGGCGAAAATCTCACCCGGGGCCAGCGTTTCGGCATGATCCGCTTTGGTTCGCGGTTGGACATTTACCTTCCTAGGGAAGCCCAAATCATGGTGGCCCTCGGCCAAAAAGTCAACGCTGGCTGGTCACCTATTTGGCGCTATCCAGACTGAGACCTGATTTTGACCACTGTGGCCATCATACCAGCCCGCTGGGCTTCAACGCGTTTTCCTGGTAAACCCCTGGTCCCCATTTGTGGGCGGCCTATGATATGGTACGTCTACGAGCGCTGTCGGCAGATTGAAGGGCTTGACGGCGTTTATGTAGCCACCGATAGCCCGGAGATCAAGGGGGCTGTGGAAAAATTCGGCGGCCAGGTCATAATGACCGCTTCCAGCCATCGCTCGGGCACCGACCGCTTGGCCGAAGCCTCCCTTAAGCTTTCGCTCAAGAGCGAAGACCTAGTTATCAATGTCCAGGGCGACCAACCCCTCTTGGACCCCAAGCATCCTAGCCTCTTAATTGAGACCTTATTTGACGGCGACCCGCGATGCCAAATGGCCACCTTAGCCGTGCCCATGACCGATCCAGCCGAGATAAGAGATCCCAATCACGTTAAGGTCGTTGTCGATCAAGATTTTAACGCTCTGTACTTTTCTAGGGCGCCCATCCCATGGCCCCGCGATGGCGGCAAAAGCTCATTTTTAAAGCACATTGGGCTCTACGCCTACCGAGTTGAGTTCTTAAGGCTCTTCGTCAGCTGGCCGCCAGGGGTCTTGGAAGAAATTGAAAAGCTTGAGCAGCTAAGAGCCTTGGAAAGAGGCGCCCTAATCCGCGTGGTTACATCAGAGGGACGCTCGCCAGAAGTCGATGTCCCGGCGGACGTAGCCATTATCGAATCGATATTAGCGTCTAACCCTTTGGCGTCAAACCCTATATTAGCTGAAGCCGAACCCAAAAAAACCAAGCCAACTGAGCAAAAAAATCCCAAAAATCCCAAAGGCTCAAAAGACAAGTAGCCTGACTAAATATTATGGCCGCTTTTTATCACTGGATTTTTGTTGATACTTCTGGTAAAACCTACTAAACTTATCACTAAAGAATCGTCATAAAATGATTTTCTCTCATTTGGCCAAGTCCCCTCTGAGCTCTCGGAGGCTAAAGAACTAGGGGTCTTAGGGCCGTCTTTTTTCTAAACTTTTTTCACCATGAGGTACCTCAATGCTGAAGTTTTTCAAGTCCATTTTCTGTACAGTCGCCTTGGCCTTAGCCATCGCCCTCCCGGCTGGTTCTTTACTAGCCCAAGATTCCCAAAAAACCCTTATTAACGGCATTGACGCCGATTTTAAGAACTTCGCCTATGTTGAACTTGGCGAGGCCAAGGGTTTTGACATCGACATGATCAACTGGATCGCCGAGAAAAAGGGCCTAAAGGTCGTCCATCAAGCCGTTCCCTGGGCTGCGATCATCACCACCCTTAAGGAAAATAAGATAGACCTGATCGCCAGCGGACTATCATACTCAGAGGAAAGAGCTGAGCAAGTTTCTTTCACCAAGCCTTACTGGACAATCAAACAGGTTATCTTGGTTAAAAACGATTCCGATCTAACCGTTGAGCAGGTCCTGACCGGTGGTAAAACCATCGGCGTTCAAAGCGGTACGACCGATATGTCGGCCATGGAAGAGCACCAGGGTCAAGAGGGCCGTAATTACACCCTCAAAGGCTATACCTCAGCCCTCTTAGCCGTTGAAGACATGGTTAACGGCCGCGTTGACGCAGCTGTTATGAATAACAGTAAAGCCGATGAATTTTTACCCATCAAGCCGGTCAAGCTCCTTGGTTTAGCCGGCATCCCGGAAGAAAACTTCGCTATTGCCGTCAACAAAGACAACCCCGAACTCTTAGCCACCCTAAATGAAGGCTTAGATTTGATCATGAGCGATCCCTATTGGAAAGAGCTCATTGATAAATGGGAAATCGATAAATAAATCTAACCCACTGTCATAAGATCCGGGGAAAGGCGTACGCCTTTCCCCGGATCTTATGACAGTGGGTTAGATTTATTTATCGATTTCCCATTTATC
>JAITJB010000266.1 GCA_031279155.1 Deltaproteobacteria bacterium
CCAAAGTATCTTAGGTAGTCGTTTGAGGCGTCCAATAGTATGACGCTCCGCCCGGCCAAATTAGTCAGGTAAGAATCCAAGGACCTTTTAAAAGCGTAAAACTCTGGATCTTGACCGTAGGCTTCCGAATAAATAGCTGCAGCCTCAGAATCAGCCTCGCCTAAGATGATCTGGCTCTGACGGGCGGCGTTGGCCATGGTCTCGCGGACGGCCTGATCGGTTTCGGCCATGATTTTCTGGCCATCGCGTCGGCCTTCACTGCGGTACTTAGTAGCCTGCTGCTCGCGTTCGGTGCGCATACGATCGTAGACGGCCCGCTGGTTTTCCGGGGGCAGATCGGCTCTCTTTATGCGAACGTCAACCACCACCAGGCCGGCCACAGTATCTTCGGTCAGCTTACGGTTACTGGAATCAGTGACCGTCTCCATAATCGAGCCGCGATTTTGGGAAATAATGTCGGCCATCAAATGGAGACCCAATTCCCTTCTCAGTTCACCGATGACGATGACGCCTAGACGGCGCTTAGCTTCCTCGATAATACTGTAGCTATTTTCACTCTTAAATCTCTGGTAGAAAACTAGGGGATCCTCTACCCGCCAGCGGGCATAGGCGTCCACGACCATGTTTTTGTTGTCCCTGGTGTAGATCTCAGCCGCCGCCACGTCGTATTCCATCAAGCGGCTGTCGATGGCTACCACGTTTTGAATAAAGGGAATCTTAGCGTGAAGACCTGGCTCGCGGACATTGCCGACCGGCTCGCCAAACTGAAGCACGATGGCCCTTTGGGTCTGATCGACGGTAAACAGGGCGGATTTGATCAAGATAACCAAGACGATTGATATGAGTAGGTATAGGAATAGATTATTTTTCTTTTGCATTTAGTTGACCCGTCAATTGGAATTGGGGGGAGAAGTCGCTAACTGCGGCAGGGTCAGCGGGTTGTTTAAGCCCAAGAGCGGCAGAACCCCTTGTCCGGACTTACCGCCTATCAGGTATTTGTCGACATTGGGCAGCACCTTGTCCATGGTCTCCAATATCAACCTCTGCCTAGTGACTTCTGGAGACTTGCGGTACTCCAATAACAGAGCGGTAAATCTGGCCGCATCGCCTTTGGCGATGTTGATCCTCTCAGCCTTGTAGGCCTGAGCCTGAGCGATAACCGCATAGGCCTTGGCCTCAGCTTCCGGGAGCTTGTTATTGCGGTAACCCCTAGCTTCGTTGACGAAGCGCTCACTGTCCTCCCTAGCCGAGGTCACGTCCTTGAAGGCCTGGATGACATCGGCTGGCACGTGAACGTCTTGGAGCTCAACGTTATTGACCATAAGGCCGGTGTCATATTTGGCCATCATGGCCTGGAGGGTCTCGCGGGTATCATTTTGGATGCTAGCCCTCTTATCGGTTAAGGCGCCATAAATAGTGTTGCGGCCTATGACCTCGCGCATAGCGCTGATGGCCGCGTCGCGGATAGTCTTTTCAGGGTCGTAGATGTGAAAGGCATAGGCCACGGGATCGTCGACCTTGTACTGGACCACGAACTGAATGTTGACGATATTTTCATCGTTAGTCAGCATCGTGGCTTCATCAAGACCGCCAATCCCTCCCCTATCGCCCCCGACCCCAAATTGCCTGGTTTGGGTGTAGTTGACCTTAATGACCGTTTCAATGGGCCAGGGCAGATGGTACCTTAAGCCCTCTTCCACGGACTTGGAGTATTGACCAAACCGTTTGACCAAGCCGCGCTCGTAGGGTTCAACGGTAAAAAAGCCGGATAATAGCCACAGAGCAACGATTATCGGTAGCAAAATCCAAACAGGCGCTTTAGAGCCGCCGCTTTTTCGAAATTTAGATAGTAAGTTGTTAAAATTAGGCAATTGGGGTCCGTCTTCACCGTTTTCCGGCTTACGAGGTGCGGATGGCCCTTTTTGGCGTTTCTTTTGCCACTCTTCCCAGTCCATTGGCATGGGCGAACTCTCTTTTGTTTTTTAATAGCCGCAGGCACTCCCACGGTCTTTACTGGCAGCCCAACTTGCGATCGGGTTACCCCTTTAAAATCAACCTATATTCTACCTTAACGAGGGTTTTATCACAAGTCTTCGTCTAGTAGCTTTATTAGGTTGAGCCGGCCTTTTTGTCATCATATTTGATGACGCTCTATTTTCACCAGCTAGTCTATTTTTTCCCCCCAAAGTTAAGCCTCACCTATCTTAGAGGAGAGCCAAGGGGGCTAAGCCGGCAAAAATTGCCTTGGCCGCCCACATTAATCTCAAGTAATAGGGTGTAAATTACGGAGCTACACTAGAGGTTTTTTTGGCATGTGAATTGCTTAAACCTAAAGCGGGCGCCATTGGCCCTTGTGACCACCGTCTCAAGCGAGGAAGGAAACATGCCACTTGTAATTACCAAAGACTGGTTGACCATCGGCGAGGTCTCGGAACTGACCGGGGTCCCTATTCACACGCTGCGCTTTTGGGAGAGCGAATTCAGCCAGTATTTCAGCCCCATCAGAACCAACGGTCGCCAGCGCCGCTACAATGAGCAAGCTGTTGAAGCGGTCCAGATGATTAAAAACCTTCTTAAGGAAGAAAAATACAGCATTGCCGGCGCCAAACAGGTTTTAGCTCGTCAGATTATGGTCGATGACCCCATGAGCCTGACAAGCTTTAAGAGATTAGAGCAAAGTGTCGGCCAAAATAACCAACCGACTCAAGACGCGCCCCCAATTCCCCCCACGGCCAACTAGTCGCTCCAAGTTGACTGAAGCGCCTTTATAGACGCCTAATGGGGTTTTTGTCTCTAGGACTGTTTTTTAGTTCTAGAGACTCATAACGGCCTTAACCAACCGTCAGGTGATTATGGCCGTTCTACAAAAGAAAAGCGCCGCCTCTCACTTAGGTCCCCTCTTAGTAAGGTAGCGCTTTTTTTATCAGTTATTTCGGGTTTTTTGTCAAGTCTATTTTTTACGTAATAAAAATCCTCGCAAAGCCTATTTCTAAGCTTTGCGGGGATTGGGTTATAATGTTTACTTTAGGTTTTGCCAAAAACGTTTTTGTTATGTGAAGTAGGGGCGTACCAAACTATTTGGCAAACCGATTTTGAAAAAATTCCGTAAACGGTGTAAATTCATCAACATAAGAAACCGGAATTATCAGCGCCCCTGAACTTCCCCAAGCCGCTGAAGCGATAATCCCAAAATCTAACGGCGAATTTTCGAATCTCGGGTGCGAAATACTGAAACTACCGGTGTTTTGAAGATATTCAGCTTTTGTGCATTCGCTTCTTTTGCAAACCACAGGTTCTTCCACCGACCCAAGATCGTATGTTGTCGAAATAACCACAATCTCAGGATCGCTTCCGTCTTTATATCCTACGATGTAGTTATAATAAGTACGTATCTCTTTGGTCAGTTTTTTGGTCGTAACCATGTTCATCGCGGCCAGGACCTTATAGCTTTCGCCATCGGTCACCTTGGCGTTGAAGATGTTTCGGATTTCTTCTTTTTTGCCTTCTGCGCTACCGCCAGATTGTCCCCCCGCTATTGTGCTGAGTTTATCGCCAACCATTCCCTTGATTTTGTCAAACAAGCCCATTTCAATTCCTCCTTAATTTAATGCCAATATACATTGGCCCGGAAAATATAAAACAAAATGCTACAAATTATACAAATAATGCCTGTTACCAGAACAAGCGCCCTTCGTATTCCAGGGGAAAAATTTCTTACGGCATGACGACTTGGATACAACCACCTCCAGTTAAATATAAATCCCAATATTAATAGGCAGCCACCTAAAAACAATACCGCACATGGCCCCATGGGGCCTAAAGACCGCCAATATTCAGAAATTTTACTAAAAATTTTTTCTGTATCCATATATCCCGCATATTATATATTTTTATATTTTGTCAATATCCTATTCCCAAAAATTTCAGCCCCCATTGCACATAACTTAGACGAACTTTTTTTGCTGACGCGGACTGGACGCTTTCTTCAAATCCCCCCGGGCGACTTTCGCGCAAACCAATGTCGTCTTTATTTCGTTATGGTGGAGAAAATTACTCAATGATAATGATGCCCGTTGCGCTTTCCATTAGATGGGCCGCGTAGCTGTGACGGAGTCTATAGTTGCGTGGGGGCTTTTTCGACCGGGGCAGGTCGATATGGGAACTTATCGAGGGCCCAAAACCTACTGAAAATAAAACTTGGCTGCCTTAGAGCGGCTGTTTATTTGGCTTTCCGTCATTTTGAGTTCCTAACCTAAGTACAGAAAATAGCTTCTGATTTTTGGCTCGACCGTTTCGCTGGCGTAGATATTACCCAAGATACAAAAACTGAGCGAATTTACAATAATACGTCCGCTGCGGGTTCGGGCAGTTGCCTTTTAGTATCACGATTCTCTCAGCGCGTCAAGCGGAAGCTTTGCGGATAGAGGCAACCCAAAACGCTGCATGATCTCCTGCGCGCGACCAGCGCGCGTGGGCTTTTAAGGGATGCGTCCCACTTTTTACGGGCAGTTTTTTTTATTACGGCGATGATTTCGGGGTTATACCGACAAAAGCCAAAATGCCCGGGCAATCCATGTCCGCGCGCGCCGCCAGAAAGTTAACCCTGTCTTTTTTTTGTCGCGCTAACGGCTATGCTCTTTTTGGGTTCTAAGGGTATCGGTTTCGTTCCGCCTTTGCCGCAAGCGTCAGACAGCCATTTGTTGTACGGGCTTTTAAACCGTCCCTTAAGCCTATGATATTTTTAGCTTTGGCCGTTAGCCTTTAAGCCGGCCAAAGCCTACAGATTAAAAGCAGCCTTGCGCTTGCGCCCCACCAGTTCCCGGCAAAGTCTTAAGGTGTCGTAAGCGTCTTTTACGACATGATCGACCTCAAGCCATTGGCGTTCTAAAAGATGTTGGCTGGTCAGGCCTTCAGAAGCTGTATTGGAACTTAAAAAGCCGCAGCCCACAAACAAGGGCGGGGCCGGCCGGTCGTTATAGGTGTCTTTAAGGAGCCTAGCTAACCTTTTGACCGGTTCCACGCAGGAAGTCAAAAGGAGCGAGACCCCGACGGCGTCGGGCTCCCTTTGAAGGATCTCCTTTAAAAAGACCCTTGGCGGCACGTCAACCCCTAGATCGATGACCTCAAAACCGTCAGCCTCCAAAAACCAAGCGGCCATGTTCTTACCGAGTTCATGAATATCGCCCTCAATAGTGCCTATAATGACCAAGCCGCTTTTGCGGGTATGGTTGTTTTCGGTCAGATGGGGCATCAATACTTCCATGGCCTGGCGCATGATCTCGCCAGCTAAGATCAAACCGGTCATAAAATATGTGCCCTGTTGAAACATCTGGCCGACCTGACCTAAGCTGTCGTTAAAACAGTTCATCAGCTCCCAAGGCGGTACGCCATCTTGGAGCATGGAGTTTAGATCGTTTAAGACCTTCTGCTCCCTGAGATTGACGATGTTCTCACGCATCTCGGCCAACTTTATTTGAAAGTCAGCCATCTTAGTCCTCTCCTTCCAGCGGTATCTGTACCCCAATAGTCGATGAGAGCGTCAGAGCGTCATCGGGTATGATAAAAGTACCGATGGCCAAGGGCTTGGCCGCCGAATCGTAGAAGGTATACTGTAAGCGAAAAACAACTGATCCAAGGGGATGACCCAAAAGGGCCGAATCTTCCTGGGACAATAATCCGGGTTTAATAAACATCTTAGCGGTTTTTATCAGCCCCTGACCGCTGCCTTTAAAAAGGCCGATCAAATAAGTACTGGCCAGTTCCGCCTCCATGATGGGGCGGAAAGGGTCTAAGAGCAGATAGCCCTCTTGGACCAAAAGCGGAGTCCGGTTTTGGACGGTGATGATTCTTTTGAGGTAGACGACGGCCTCCCCGACGCTTAAACCCAACTTTTTGGCCACATCTTCGGAAGCCCGCCGAACGTCGGAACAGACTATGCGGACCCTTATATCCTCAGAAGAGACCTTATCATCTAGGCCGTGCATGACGAAGGCGGCTTTGCGCCAGTTGATTTCGGTAACAAAGGTGCCCCGGCCCGGAAAGCGCTCCAATAAGCCCTCATCGACCAGAACGCCTAAGGCCTGCCTTACGGTCAGGAGAGCTAAACCAGAGCTCTTACAGAGAGCCACCTCGGAGGGAATTTTCTGCCCAGACTTGTAGGCGCCATCGACTATGCTTTGCCGGATGGACTCAGCTAACCTCTGGTAGGCCGGCCATTCGGCATGCCCGTTTTCTACCCCGGCCATTTGATCGGCATCACCTTTCAAAGCCTCTTGCATACCCATGCTCCCTCAAAAAAACCCCGTCGCGCCAACGCCGGCTACCCAAAAGCTGCCTGACGTCGACAAGACCGGGCCCCGAATCACTTTAAAGCGCCAGACGCGACTATAGTAGCCTTGGTATAGCCCATCCCCAGAGATGAGGCCAAAATTCCGCTCTTAAGTCGGCCAGGATCCTAGCGCCATCTTAAATTTTACTGAGG
>JAITJB010000292.1 GCA_031279155.1 Deltaproteobacteria bacterium
TTGGAGTAAAGTCTTGGGGTAAGGTCTTGGAGTAAATGCCTGGAGTAAAATCCTTAGGTAAGAGCCTTAGGTAAGGGTCTTGGGTAAGGGCCTTGGGTAAGTGATATTCAACCAAAAAATGGAGGATCTGAGTTAACTTGGCAATTGTCTGGCAACATTTTTGGCTGTTTTTAATTGTGGCCACACTATTAGGTCAGTTCGTCTGCCTGAGACTGTGGCTAAGTTTTTTTCCGGCCAAACGGGTTAAAACAACCATAAAAATAGGCTTTTTGGTTTTAAATCTCGCTTGGGCCCTAACCGCCTACAGCCTGAAATACCATGGCCATATGGACGGTCAGCTTTGGGCTGTGGTCGGGAGGCCGGCCATATCTTGGCAGTTGGTTTCAGTCTTACTGACCATCCCCTCGGCTGCCCTTTTTTTACTATTTCTTATCTTTAAGTTTCTAAACTGGCTAGCCGTAGGCGCAAAAAAAGTAGATAAAAAAACTACTCAAAATGATTCTAAATCTAGCGAATCCAAGCCTAGTCAAGAATCTAATCAAGAATCTAATCAAGAATCTAGTAAAACCCCTACTCAAGAGCCTGGTAAATTACCCAACGACCTTGATAGACAAAAATTAAAAGACCTCAGGGAAGTTCCGTCTTGGTCAAAAACGCTTGGCGGCGAGATGGGACGCCGGGAATTTCTAAAAAAAGCCGGGGCCGCCTATCTTTTAACCACAACGGCTGTCTGCGGTTACGGCCTGACTCGCCAGGCCCTAACTCCAGCTATCACTACTAAATATCTGACCTTTGACAATCTTCCCACTCAGCTCGACGGCTTTCGCATAGTCCAGATATCCGATATCCACTTGGGCTTATGGTCTAACCAGCGAGAGCTCGCCGGCGCCTTCGCTAAAGCCGCTAGCGTGAAGCCCGATCTGGTCGTCTTAACCGGCGATCTGGTCGATCAAGATCCCGAGTACTCTAAGCTCTTTTATGAGCCCTTAGAACAATTTGATAGCGTCCCGCACGGGGTCCACGCCATATTGGGTAACCACGACCACTATACAGGCCCGGCCACAATCGCCTCTCTTTTGGGCCAACGCCTTAACATGATGGTCGATGACCGGATAATACTCCCAGGGGCGCCGATTACTATAGTAGGACTAGACGATCCCGGTCGTCGCGGGGCCTGGCTCAGAAAGCGCGGCAAAAATCTCGACTTAGACCCTGATTTACTAGATTTTAGCCGGGTCCTAGGTCCACCATTTCGGGCCGGGGATTTTAATCTGCTTTTAAACCACCGACCAGATGGCTACCGGCAAGCTAGCCGAGAGGGTTTCGATCTCTACTTAGTCGGCCACACCCATGGCGGGCAGTATCAGATCCCATTTTTTTCCCAATACAATCTAGCTTCGCTATTTTACAAATACTCTAGCGGCCTCTACCACGATCACCCTACTTGGCTAAACGTCAGTCGCGGACTAGGCTCAGTGGGGCTTCCTTTCCGGCTGTTTGCCTGGCCAGAGATCGATCTCATTGTCTTAAAAAAGGCTTAAGCGTTCAAAGAAGCCTATCGCTTAGGTTTTCATCTTAAGTGAGAGAGGTCCGTACTCTTTCTAAGAACGCTTCTGAGGCCTTGGAGAACACTTGGCTCTTTTTCCAGACTAACGACATACCTGCCTCTAGCCGTGGTTCTAGGGGCCTGAAACAAAGGTTACTGTCGGGTAGGATGCTAATAAGACGGTCGAAACAAATTGCGCTGCCAATCCCTTCCTCGACCATCAGCTTCGGGGTGTTGATTAAATTATAAGTGGCAACAATATTAAGCTTTTCATAATCATAACCGAGCCAATTTGACAGCCCGTTCTCATCGAGCATTTGCTTGGAGCACACCAGAGCAATCCCTCTTAAGTGTTCTGGCCGGATGGCCTCTAAAGCGGCCAAAGGTGAATCTTTGCGCGTTAGAACCCCCCAAATATCCGCACCTGGCAGACGCACATGGTTATACTTACCGAGGGCTACTGGCTCAAATAGTATACCAAAATCAACCAGTCCTTTATCCAGCCGTTCGGTCACATCATAGGAATTTCCGCTGATAATCTGATAGCGTATTTTTGGATAGTCCTTTTGTATCTGTTGCATGATTCTGACCAGAAACCGCATACCCTCCGATTCACCGCCGCCGAAATAAACGTCGCCGCTGATTTCTTCATTGGAAGCCCGAATTTCGGCCCGGGTTTTCTCCACCAACTCAATTATCTCGTAGGCCCGTCTCCTAAGTAGCATCCCCTCATAGGTAAGCGTAATCTGCCGCTTGCCGCGCATAAAAAGCGTCTTACCCAATTGAGCTTCAAGATCCATAAGCTGCCTGGAGAGAGCCGGTTGGCTTAGCCGAACGAGATTGGCCGCCCCTGAAATCGTGCCTTCTCTGGCTACGGCCAGAAAATTGCGCAACACTCGAAGTTCCATGTAATTGCCTCCCTAGGATAAAAGCCCGCTTATTATATCATACTTAAAAAGTATGGTTTACCATACAATATAAGTATTTTACATGATATAGGCTTGCCTCATATAATACTTCGCGTGTGCTAAGAATCAAGAGCCAAAAATCAAGAATCGGCGGCGGCCATATAATCTGCTCCTAGCGGCTGATTTAAATAAAAACGCCGCCGCAGTTTCGGCTATGGACCAAAGAAGGCATGTCAATAACATCAAAAGGGGATAGGTTATGTTGAAAATTGTTTTCTCTCTTACGCTACTTATCATGATGGCCTTATCTACACGCGCTCAGAGCGCTGATACGGTTTCGCCTAATGAGGGCTACACTTTCGCGCTTAGCGATAAGGTCACCCGTCAAAAAGTGACCTTTAAAAACCGCTACGGAATTACGCTTACTGGCGATTTGTACACCCCGAAAGATTCTACTAACCAATCTATGCCGGCCATTGCCATTAGCGGGCCTTTTGGCGCGGTAAAGGAACAGTCTTCGGGGCTATACGCTCAAAATATGGCCGAACGCGGTTTTGTGGCCCTAGCTTTTGATCCGTCCTATACCGGCGAGAGCGGCGGAGAACCCCGCCACACGGGATCGCCTGAGATAAATACCGAAGATTTTAGCGCAGCGGTCGATTTTCTTGGGCTAGAGAAAAATATCGACCGAAATAAAATAGGCATAATCGGAATTTGCGGCTTCGGTGGGTTCGCTTTAAACGCCGCCGCCGCTGATAAGCGAATCAAAGCGGTGGCCGTAGCAAGTATGTACGATATGTCACGGGTGAACGCCAAAGGCTATTTTGATGCCACAACGCCTGAAGAGCGCACTAAAATTTTAGAGCAGCTCAGCCAACAGCGATGGAAAGACGCCGAAAACGGAACGCCGATTTTAGGACCAAAAGGCTTACCGGATAAACTAACTGGCGACGAACCGCAGTTTGTTAAAGATTACTTTGATTATTACAAAACAGAGAGGGGATTTCATCCGCGCTCGTTAAACTCCAACAGTTCGTGGACGATAACCACCCCGTTGTCGTTTATGAATATGCCGATTTTAACCTACATCAAAGAGGTATCGCCTAGGCCAATGCTTTTGATAGCCGGAGAAAAGGCTCATTCGCGTTATTTTAGCGAGGACGCCTTCAATGCGGCGTCGGATCCAAAAGAGCTGATAATAATTCCAAATGGTGTCCATGTGGACTTATACGATAGGACGGATGTCATTGCTTTTGATAAGATTGAGGCCTTCTTTAAAAGCAATTTGAAATAAAGGATAATAAACCTTAATTTACCATATTTTTCTAAAAGCGAATTGTGGCGACAGCGTCGTCACAATTCGCTTTTGGCATTTGGGGCCCTTCTTTT
>JAITJB010000294.1 GCA_031279155.1 Deltaproteobacteria bacterium
CCGGCCATGGTCTCCCGCATCAAAACTATCTCGCGCTTAGACATAGCCGAGCGAAGGCGGCCCCAAGACGGCAGAATAAAAATCTCCCACCGCGATAATGAAGCTGAGGTGCGCGTTTCAACGGTCCCCGTGGCCTTTGGTGAAAAGGTGGTCATGAGGATCTTAGATCCCGAGGCCCTCTTTCTCGATCTTAAGAGCATGTTTTACTCTCCCACTGATTACGAAAAGTGGCAAGAATTCGCCTCCCACCCCCACGGCATCATCTTGGTCTCAGGGCCTACTGGTAGCGGTAAGACCACGACTTTATATTCGACTTTAAGGCAGCTGGCCACCACGGAAGTTAACGTAACGACCATTGAAGATCCCATTGAAATGATCCACGAAGAATTTAACCAAATAGCTGTCCAACCAAAGGTCGGGATAACTTTTGGCAGCATCATTAGGACCATATTGAGGCAAGACCCTGACATCATCATGGTCGGCGAGATGCGCGATAAAGAAACTGCTGAAAACGCTGTCCAGGCGGCTTTAACTGGTCACCTGGTCCTCTCAACCCTTCACACCAACGACGCCCCTTCCTCGATTACTAGGCTGGTGGAATTGGGTTTAGAGCCCTTTTTGGTTACCTCAACTGTTGTTGGCGTCATGGCCCAGCGCCTGGTTAGACGCATCTGTCCTTACTGCTCTGATACCTTTGTTTTAACCGAAAAGATGGCTTTAGACATGGGTTTTATAACCCAAGGCGATCTTAACCTTAAGCAGGGCCGCGGCTGCGATGAGTGCCGCAACACTGGTTACCTAGGTAGGCTCGCTACCGTTGAGGTCATGCCCTTTTCTGACTCCCTAAAAACCATTGTCTTAAAAGGCGTCCAAAACGCCATGGAGCTCAAGGAGCTAGCCCGCTCTGAGGGCATGACGACCCTTCGCGAGAACGCCCTTGATCTGATGCTGGCCGGCAAGACCACCATCCAGGAAGTTCTGAGGGTCACGGCAGCCGACTGACGGCCTTTGACCCCAACCCCAAAACCACCATTGTGCGAGTGGAAATGCTGGTCGAACTTAAAGTCACCAACTTGGCCCTGATCCGAGAATTAACCCTTTCCTTCGGTCCGGGCGCCAACATCCTGACCGGCGAGACAGGCGCTGGCAAGAGCATTCTAGCTGGCGCCTTAGGTCTTTTAATGGGCGCTAAGAGTTCTTCTGGCTTAATCCGAGCTGGCGAAGATGAAGCCAGAGTCGAAGCCCTCTTTGAGCTGGAAAATCCCGATAATATCTCTACTCTTTTCGGAGAGCTAGGTCTTGAGCCCTCAGCTGAACTTATCATTCAAAGGACCATTAACCAATCTGGCCGCTCCAAAATACGCGTAAACGGCGCCCTGGCCACCTTAGGTCAGCTCGCGGCCTTTGGCGATGAGCTTTTAGCCGTCTCCGGCCAACACGACCAGCAGAGCCTAGTTAGTGAAGCCAGGCAGCTAGATTTTCTCGACGCCTTCGGCGGCCACTCTGACCTTCTAGCCTTTATGGCTACAGCCCACCGATCTAGAGAAGAAACCCAAAAGACCAAAGACGCTCTCATGCGCGAGCTCAGTGACGGTAGCGAGAGGCGAGAACTTTACGAATACCAGTTGGCCGAAATCGAAAAAATCCGGCCCGTTCTCGGGGAAGATAGCGAACTAACCAATCTTAAGGCTGAACTTAAATCAGCTGGTCGCCTGACCAAGGTCCTAGATGGGGCCAAAGACATCCTAGGCGGGCCTAGCGGGGGGCTTATCGATAATATCGACCGCTTAGCTAGGCTTTTTGAAAAAGCCTCGGTAACAGACGCTCGCTTCGCTCCCTTAGGTGAGACGGCCCAAGAGTGCTCGGCTATCCTAAGCGATCTCTCAGCTGAAATTGCCCGCCTAGGCCGCGATCTGCCCGCATCTAACCAGAGCCCGGAAGCCATCGACGAACGACTAAGCGATCTAATGAAACTAAAGCGCAAATACGGCCCCGGACTCGAAGAAGTGCTTCAGAGGCATAAGTGGCTCAAAGAAACCCTCACCAAACTTGACGGGGCGGCTTTAGAGCTATCTAAAGCCGAAAAGGCTTTAGAGAAGACGGCTAGCGCCGTTGCCAGTGCGGCTACTACCTTAAGGGAAGCCAGAAAAAAGAGCGCCGTCATTCTAACGGAAAACTTAACCAATACCCTTAGGGTCTTAGGCTTTCCCAAGATATCGATGTCTATTGAGGTTAATCCCTCTGAGGCCGGGCGGCCCATTGGCTTAGCCTCTGGACCTAAGGGGGCCGATAACGTCGTCTTTCTTTTCTGCCCCAATCCCGGCGAAGGCTTAAAGCCTCTATCCCGCATCGCCTCTGGAGGCGAGCTCTCCCGGGTGATGATGGCCCTTAAAATTGCCCAGGAAAATCGTAGCGACCAGAGCTTGGTTTTCGATGAAATAGATAGCGGCTTATCGGGGGCCATTGCCGAAGCTGTTTCGGCCAAAATGGCCGAACTCTCTTTGCGCCAGCAGATACTAGTCATCACCCATCTGCCGCAAATGGCCTCCCTTAAAGGCAAGCACTTTCTTGTCTTTAAAAGTGCTGATGAAACCGGCGACCGGACTCAGACTTCCATCCGCGAACTAGACATGGAAGCTAGGACCATGGAACTAGCCAGAATGCTCGACGGCGCCGAGCCCTCCCCGGAGGCCCTAGCCCTATCTAAAAGGCTTTTAGACGTCTAAACAAAAATTGCTTGGCTAATTGCCAAATCGCCAATTAGCCAAATTTTAAAATTTTAAATTATAAAAATATTATCTGGAGATAGGCCAGTGCCCTCGATTTTTGACGAACTGCGTAAAAGACCTATTTACACCTACCTCATGGTGCTGACCTTTGCCCAGGCCGCCGCCTTTTTGGGCTGGAACGCTCTTTACACGAACTTTGCCGTGGAAATTGCCCATTTAAACGGCCAGCAAAACGGCATTGTCCAGTCCATCCGAGAGCTGCCAGGGCTACTTTCCGTGGGGGCTATCGCCCTTTTGCTCATTATGAGCGAAAATACTCTGTGCTCCTTGGCCGTGGTCGTCTGCGGCTTAGGCGTCATGATTACCGGCTGGTTTCCCACCTTGTGGGGTCAAATCATCTGGACTTTAACTCTATCCTTTGGTTTCCACTATTTCGAGGCCATCAACCAGAGCCTGACCTTACAATATTTCGATAAGACCGAAGCCCCGCTAGTCATAAGTAACCTTAGGGCGGTTACGGCTAAGGGCAGCTTTTGCATGGGCTTACTGATTGTGGTTTTAGCCGGCCGGTTTGACTACCGCATCCTTTTCGGTTTGGCTGGATCGGTTGCCTTAGCCGCCGGGATATGGTCTTTTTTCCACCATCCTGACCGCACAGGTCTCCCTGTCCAACGGCGAGGCTTAATCCTCAAGCGCCGCTACTGGCTCTTCTACGTTCTGACCATCTTATCAGGAGCCAGGCGACAGATTTTTAACGTCTTTGCCATCTTCCTGTTAGTTCAGTATTTTAAGTTCTCCCTCTTTCAGATGAGCCTTCTTTTACTAATAAATAATCTCATTAACTGGTTTTTAAATCCCTTTATAGGTCGGGCCATTAACGCCGTCGGCGAGAAAAAACTCCTCTTCTATAAGTACTCAGCCGTTATCGTCATGTGCCTAGCCTATACGGTCTGTAACTCAGCCGCCTTAGCTGCGGTATTGTACGTAATCGATCAGATTTCCTTTTGCTTCACCGTTTCAGTCAGGACCTATTTCCAGAAGATGGCCGATCCCAAAGACATTGCCCCAAGTATGGCTGTAGGCGTTACCGTAAACCATATCGTCGCGGTTGTCGTGCCCATTATTGGCGGCTATTTATGGATGGTCGATCGCCGGATCCCATTTTACATGGGAGCTATCTTCGCTGTCGCCTCATTGATAATGAGTAGATTTATTGATTACCGTAAATCCTACCTGGCGACCATGGAAGCCCAAGCTTAGTAAAATCTCGCTAAAAATCATAGCCTTACGTTGGAAACCTTGTCGTGCAATCTTGTCCTGAAACCTTGTCTTGAAACCCTGTCTTGATGCAGCCTGAGCGACGACATTACTTGGGCGCGACATTACCTTAAGGGGGAGCCGAAGATGGCCAGCATCGCAATAATAAAAGAAAGACACTATATAAGAATATATAGAGTATTTTCATATAGAGACTCCAATAAAAAACCAAAAAATGTGCGCAAAGCCATCGGCAAAATTGATCCAAACACCAATAAGCCAGTCTTTAATCAATATTTTCTAGATCTAATAAAAGAACAAGGCGTAAAAATTGACTTTATAAACAGCATACCAATACATGACATACCAAAATTTGTAGATTTTGGTACTTTTACTAAACCAATAGAGCTACTAAGTGATAATAAAATTTTTTATCGTATAGATTCTCAAAAAATTGTGTCTATGACAGATATATTAGAATCTAAAATTTTAGGGCCCCATTTAATATTAAAAAAAATTGCTCAAGATACTTCTTTATTGAGTATTTTACAAAATAATTTTCCTGAATATTGGGATAAGATCATTACGTTAGCATTTTATTTAGTTTATAATAATGATCCTGGAATTAATCTACAAGATTGGGCTAAGGATAACGTAACTTATTTTAATACTTTGGACCAAGATCCTCAATATATTTATACTGTAATAGCACATATTAGAAATTATCAAATAAATTCCTTTTATAGGGCTTTGATTGATAAATTAAATGAAAGCAAATATCTAGTCCTTGCTATTAAACAAAATATACCATATAGATCACAGCAATTCAATATCTGTTTCCTATTAGGTGAACAATCTGGCCTGCCAGTATATTCAACTCATAAGAGTAAAGGTTTAACTGATGATGATTTTTTGAGATCTTTTCTATATCAACTTTCTACTATTGAACCAGAAAATTCTTCTTTAGTCAAAGAAAATTGTACTTTAGTCAAAGAAATCGGAAATACACTTAACGATTTTGTAAATAACTTATTATTAAATCCTCTTGATTTTGATGTTGATGATAATTCAAAATCAAAACTATTTATTGCTTCTATTAGCATATTTATATTTATTTATATACATAAAATTATTAGTCAAAATCCTCAGTGTTCTAAGTTTACTGTAACCAGTTTGTTAGAAAGCTTAACAAAGATTAAGTCATTTGAAAATAATGGTTTAAAATATTTTCAAGTACCAACAAAAGAAAACATAAATATACTAGAATCTTTTGGTATTAATATACTTGAATAAATTTCTGCTGGCGATCTTCAGATGAACTTGACCCGCGCCATTGAAATTATTAAAAAACCTTGAAATTTTTCTTAACATCTTTCCATTTTTTTGGTTCTGGAAAGTAACAGTTGCGCGGCTTGACTTTTGCAATTAACTTCTTCTGTTTTTCTAAGAATTTCCATAGAAGTTCTAATTGTAAGTTTCTTGGATTTAGACCGGTCAAAATTTTAAATATTCGACGCTGTCTTTTGGCGTGATCTCTGTACTTTCGAGATTGGTTAAGATTTTCGGCAAGAGGGCCAAACTCATCGTAGCTGACTATAATCGGGAGAACGAGCCGTTGCCCTTCAAAGTATTCCCAAGACCGGTTTTCTACATTACTTTCCTCCCATTTGACCAAAATCACCCGGCTTTTACCTAAGATTTCTTTTATGTTTACCACGGGGTTATTAGGGATAGCCAATATCCTAGTTTTATCAAATAGAGATTTTAGGACCATGGCCTCAAGGGGATGCCCGGTTACCATGCAGATGGGGCGAGGGCCCTCCTCTAGAGCTTCGAGTTCCCAAGGTCCGGTCCCAAAATCCGACATAAATCCTGCATGAGGATCCCAAGAAAAGTCCCCGTCTTGGACCGGAAAAACCAAGCCGCCCCGCCGATCCCGATAAATTTTTCCCTCCTTAGTTAACCGCTCAAATAACGGCCATGGAATACCCGATCGCTCGGCAAAGGACGGCGTATTGCCTTCCAGACCAAAACCGTCTTCTTCTATTTGAGGCTGATCCCACTCTACCTCCGGGATCCTTTCGAAGTCCTCCTTCTCCATTTGCTCCGTAAGCTCTATAACAGCCGAAGCAACATCGTCTTTTTCCCGGCCTACAAGATGATTACGTAGTTCAATAACCCCGCGCCCGGTGGTTTGGTTGATCCTGTCTAGCCAGCCAAATTCATCATCATCATTAATACTGGAAAAATAGCCGCCCAAGGGAAGTCTCACCGTCCACCTAATTTCTTGGGGCCGATCACTAATTTTTCTTCTATAGGCCTTGCCGTATTCATACCTAGTCAAGTACTCCAAAGGCGTCATGGGCTTTATTTCCCCTTTGGGCTTTAAGGCTTTTTTAATCCTTTCCAGGCCGGTTAGTTCTAATTCCAGCCTTGAAATGTCAGTAATTTTTTTATAGATCTTTTCTTGATGCATCTCAAATAATTTATCAAAATGTTTTCTAAAAACATCCTTAATTTGCTTGTTTTCTTTTTTTGCCTCCTTGAGATCTCTTTCTAGCTCCGGCCAGATTTCTGCGTCGTCATCTAACGACTGGTACAAGCCCTTTAAGCTACGCATCTCAGGGCATCTTTCGGCTTGAACCATTGCCTGATAATAAAGCTCCCTAGAACTTACGGAAAAATATGTATCTTCAAATTGCTCGGCGTTTTCATCGATTATCAAACCAAGCAGTTCCATTCTATGCGTATAATCAAGATTGTACCCACTTTGGCTGCGCTTACCTTGAAATGTAGACTCTTCCTCCGTTGGCCCATTTTTATAAGTTTTCTCTGTTATCACCATGTGAATATGCGGGCTCCACTCGTCAGAGTGCAATGCTGAGATCACAAAACCCTCGCCAAAAGTATCCCAGGCCCATTGGTTACTGGTGTCACCCCATAAACTTAACCTCCACATGTCATAAACAGGATTACCATCCACTTCTTTGAGAAACCACTCGGGGGTTGAGTTTATATTGATCTCCCAAAGATCCAACTCGGAGTTTTCATGCTCCGCCGGACCGGACTCAGGCTTTACAAGCTTCATGGAGCCATCAGCGCCGACAAGAATCAAATTTGCAAAATTTTTCTCAATATAAATATTTTTTGACATGCTTGTCCGAGATACATGCTCTAAAAGATTTTCAAGTCTCTCTTCAGTTCGTATTTTAGAACATCTAAGAAATGTAGACGCCATTCTATTAATCCTTTACCTTAGAACCTGCCATTAGTCAGGTCTGGCTCTCTAAATTAATTTTACTAAGTGCTGGTCTCTCTTTAGGCTTCTCCCTTACTGCCAAGCCGCCTGTTGGGCGCAAAGCGTCCAACAGGCGGCTTTGGCCTTTTAACTAGTCGTTTTTATAACGAGGGCAAGATCAATGCTAAGCTCAACAAGCCTTATCACTTGCCCCCACGTCATTTTTTGGTAACGGTTGTCGTAGCAGCCTTGCCGCCCCTGGAGCCTGGCCCGGTCTTTGGGGTAGTAGTTGTGGTGGCCTTAGCCTTAGTAGCAGCGGCGGCCTTCGCCTTAGTAGCGGCAGCTGTCTTAGCCTTAGTATCGGCGGCCTTCGCCTTAGTAGCGGCAGCTGTCTTAGCCTTAGTATCGGCGGCCTTCGCTTTAGTAGCGGCAGCTGTCTTAGCCTTAGTATCGGCGGCCTTTGCCTTAGTAGCGGCAGCTGTCTTAGCCTTAGTATCGGCGGCCTTCGCCTTAGTAGCGGCAG
>JAITJB010000302.1 GCA_031279155.1 Deltaproteobacteria bacterium
AGGCGTGGGCGTGGTTTCCCAACTAAACGTAGTGTTAATAAGAAAATTGACAGCCAGAAAGGCCTTAACTATCGGCCTTTTGGGCACTTTCACCATGGGGCTGGTCTTAAATATTTTGGTAGCTAGCTTAGGCCAACCCAATATTAAGCTCTTTATTGCCGTCCTATTTCTGACCCTAGCTTTCATACCGATGATCTCGGCTAACTCCACGGCTTTGGCTATGAGCGCTTCTGGCCATTTCGCCGGCACCGCCTCGTCTTTGGTCGGGGTTTCGCAGTTTATCATGGCCGGATTAGTCAGCTTTTCCATCGGCTTCTTTCACGATGGGACCATCTGGCCCCTGGCTTCAACTATTATTGTTTGCGCCTTGGGGGCTTTAGCTTTATTGTTAGCCGAAAAAATTCAGGCCAATCGCGTCTAGGCCAGAAAACGCGTCTGGGCCAGAAAAATAGTTAGATAATTGTTGACATAACCCACGGACTAAGAGTAGAATACAGCCATGGGAATATCTCGGGGAGGCCCAAGATTAACCTAGGTCGCCCTCGATAAGCCTCGATTTTCTTCTCACTCGTCGTTTGATTGCAATAAACTTTAATGTTGTCCCGGAAAAGTAGTGCTTTTATGGCCTCAAGGTTAATAAAAAATCTTACTTTTATTTTGATATTCCTCTTAGTACCTCTATCAGCTCAAGGCGATGATAACCAGGTACCTAAGGGTTATCAAGATTTTACCCAATCGCTAGCCGATAGACCGGTCAATTCTTCTTCGCCAGGCAACGTTTTTTCTCTAACTGACATTTCTTTAACCGATCTTTCTTTAAACGATCTTTCTTTAAATGATCAAGACGCGGCCCCCAACGTCTGGCCCAAGGTCCCCCTGACCTTTGACCCTATTTTTAATGGCCAAATTGATCAACAGCCCGGACTATCAATCACTAACAAGAGGCCGGCCGGTAGTAACCAGGTCATTTTGATCAATAAATTCTATCAGATTAATAGTTTAAATTCCTTAGACATACAGGCCTCAGAACCCAAAAACCCGCTCCCGGCTCAGACTCTCAATAGCTTTGACAAAACCAGGTTAAGCACGGGCTTAGTCGGTTCCAGTCTATTTCTTGACGACCGCTTAACTCTCTCTGGCGGCTTAACGTGGGATCGCTCGCTCTACGAGCAATTCGGGGCCCAAATCGACCAGACCCCGAATTTTACCTTCGATACCATGACCTATGGTTTTGGGGCCGACTTAAGGCTTAACCCGCAGTGGTCCTTGGGGGCGACAATTACGGCCAGGGAGACTTCAGATCTCACTAGATCTCGCTTTAAAGCATCTCTACGAGAGGGCTTCCCCTTCACCCCCATTACCCCCTCTGATTTTGTCATGAGCCAAATCGGTTTACAGTTCTTCAACGCCGATTGGGGTTTACGGGCCAGAATCTCCGCTTATAGCGGTCAAATCACGCCTTCTAGCGAACCCAATAGCGATTACGCGTCATCGGCTCCAGTCGATCTCAGCGGTGTGGAACTTAACTTTAAAAAATCTCTCATCCAAGACAGCCTCAACTTAGAGGTTGCCACCATGCTCAATTACCTCCAGGCTAGAAACCGCCTTGACAACCACTTTAGATACTTTAACGGTCAGAACATCTCGGCCTACCTAGGCCTTAATTTCACTGACCCGACTCTTTTTAACGCCTCCTTACTTCTCAGGTACGCTGGCGACGGCAATTTCGTCAATAATTATTTTTTAACCGCTCTGGGCGCCACCTCCCTTTTAGACGCCCGGATTTGGCGTGACTTTAACCTCTCCCCGGTGCTTACCCTATCGACCCAGCTTTACGGATCCAGCCTGATTGAGACTTACTACCGCAATCTGGCCGGCCAGAACCCTTCGGCCCCCTACCTCGAAGGGCGGGTCACCATGAGCTACTCCTTCTAATTTAATTTCCAGATCTTACCATTATCTTTCGCTTTAGTTCTAGCTGCGTCCTAGGTACTCTAGATTTTTATCTTGACAAGTAGCCGGCTAAAAGCCTTTAAAACTATCCCCAAAAAAATTTGTGAATAATTTTTGACAATCTAATTGAGGCTACCCGGCAAAGGGCCATCGCGGATCCAATTTAGCAATCACGCGAGATAACTATTAAAAGTTTGGATTTTACTTTTGGCTAAATCCGGCCAAAAATGAGCTCAAAGCCGTTAGATGCCTAGTCGATCCGGAGGGGCCCAGGTTTTTGTTGGCACTTGATGGCTATTGAGGGTTATTCTTTCTGGGCGGAACTGAGAATTTTAGGACAAAAAATCGAGTTTTTTATCCCAGAGCAAAAAAAATTTTTACTACATTTTTTACGTACTTACCCCGTCTAAACCCCCCTTTTACCCCTTTTTTTGAGCGCCTTGGGCCTTAGCCCGGAATACGTCAAAAAATCTTGTTGACAGATATCAACATTTATATTAAGATTTTACCGTACCTCAAGGCGCGGGTTTGAAACCAAAAACCAGACCTTCCGAACGCGGCGGGAGGTTTTATCCCGAATTAATTTTTGTAACCAATGCTTTAATCACCTTATTAATTCTAACCTTATAGATTAGTTGCGAATATACAATTCGCTTTTTTGTGAACGCATGGCGTTCTTTTCTCGAGCTGGCCAAAAGCTTTGCGGCTACTTGACGGCTCTCAACCCAAGCGAAGGTGTTAGTTTTATGACTACGAAAACTGACAAATCCGGCGCCGTACTGGTAATCGGCGGCGGTATTGCCGGGATGCAGACGTCTCTGGACCTGGCAGAAATGGGGTATTTCGTCTATTTGGTGGATAAGAATCCAGCTATCGGCGGCCGAATGGCCCAGCTCGATAAGGTCTTTCCCACCAACGACTGCGCCATGTGTATCATCAGCCCAAAACTTAACGATGTCGGTGGGCACATCAACATCGAGACCATGAACTGCGCTGAGGTTCTCGACGTCACCGGCACGCCCGGTAATTTTACGGCTAGAGTTCAGAAAAATCCGCGCTACATAGATAGCGCCAAGTGTACCGCCTGCGGCGACTGCGCCAAGGTCTGTCCGGTTGATCTGCCCTTTGAGTTCAACATGAATCAGAATACCCGCACAGTTACCTACAAGTCCTACGCCCAGGCCTACCCCAACGCCTACTCCCTGACCAAAGAGGGAGTCAGCCCCTGCGTCATCACCTGTCCAGCCCACGTTAATGCCCACGGCTACGTCTCATTGGCCGCCAAAGGTCGCTTCCAGGAAGCCTTGGAAGTCATCATGGACGTTTTGCCTCTCCCGGGCACCTTGGGCCGGGTCTGCGCTCACCCCTGCGAAACCGAGTGTCGCCGCCGCCAGATGGAAGCTCCTCTGGCCATAAGGGACATTAAGCGCCTAGTTGCCGATAAAGGCGATCTGGCCGCAGCTGGCGCAACCTTTACCCTTGAAGAAGCCAAAGAGGGCAAGGTTGCCATCATTGGCGCTGGTCCCGCTGGTTTAGCCTGCGCCTATCATCTGGCCCGACGCGGCGTAAAAAGCGTGATTTTTGAGGCCGCCCCTGTGGCCGGCGGGGCGTTAAAATTGGGTATCCCCGATTACCGCCTGCCGCCTGAGGTCCTCCAAGCTGAAATCGATTTTATTTTGCAGTTTTCAGGCGCGGAAATCAAATACAATACGGCCCTAGGTAAAGACATCACCGTTGATGGCCTTTTAAGCGAAGGCTACAAGGCCGTCTTCTTGGCCATGGGCGCTCACAACAACGCTAAATTGGGCGTACCGGGCGAAGATTTACCCCAAGTTATCTCAGGGGTAAAATTTTTGCGCGACGTCAATTTAGGCGACCGGCCCAATTACGCCGGTAAGAAGATCTTAGTTTTAGGCGGCGGCAACGTGGCCATGGACGCCGCCCGCTCGGCTATCCGCTTGGGCGGAAACGTAACTTTAGCTTATCGCCGCGGCAAAGGCGCCATGCCGGCCTGGGCTTGGGAAGTCGATGAAGGCATCGAAGAGGGCATGAAGCTAGTTACGCTTCGCTCGCCCAATAAGTTTACGGCCAATGGTTCTAAAGTTACGGCCCACTTAATCAAAGTTAACGTCGACGGTAACCCCAACGACCGCCGGGCTAAACTGGCCGAAGATCCCAATGACATCTTAGCCGAAGACTTCGATCTGGTCATCGCGGCCACTGGCCAGGTGCCCTCCAGCGAATCGGTTAAAGACGTCCAGGGCGTTGAGATTGGGCGCGGGGCCACCATTAAGGCCGACCCCATCACCTTGGCGACCGGCCGCCCCGGCGTCTTCTCTGGCGGCGACATCCAAATCGGACCGGCCTTGGCCATTGACGCCATTGCCGCCGGTAAGGAAGCTGCCATCTCCATTGCCCGCTATATTTCCGGCGAAGACATGGCGGCTGGTCGCAAGCCTCTGACCTTTACCGGCCGCGAGGAGTACCGTGAGGTTCCCCTCCACGAAGTTAAGATCCCCCGCTCAGTTATGCCCACCCGCTCAGCTGAAGAGAGAGCCAAGGATTTTGGCGAGTTCGAGTTGGGGCTCTCCGAAGAAGACGGAATCAAGGAAGCTTCCCGCTGCATTTCCTGCGGGGCCTGCTGCCAGTGCTACCGCTGCGTGAAAGCATGCCTGCCCGGGGCATTGACCTTGGCCACCCACGCCCAAGTACCTGAGATCGTAGAATTAGACGTCGGGGCCGTGGTCGTGGCCACCGGCTTTGACCTCTTCGACCCGTCCAATAGCGAGACTTACCGCTACACTCAGTGGCCCAACGTGGTCACCTCCATGGAATTTGAGCGCATCCTTTCGGCCTCAGGTCCCTTCCAGGGCCACATGATCCGGCCCAGCGATCATAAGGAACCCAAAAAAATTGCCTGGCTCCAATGCGTTGGCTCCCGCGACATCAACCGCTGCGATAAGCGCTACTGCTCAGCGGTCTGCTGTATGTACGCCATCAAAGAGGCCTACATCGCCAAAGAGCACTCCGGCGGCGATCTCGACGCCAGCATCTTCTACATGGATATCAGGACCTACGGCAAAGATTTCGAGAAATACTACAACCGGGCCATTGACGCCGGCGTCCATTTTATCCGGTCGCGCATTCACACCCTAACGCCGCAAATTAACGGCGACGTGGCTCTGGAATACATCACCGATACCGGCGAGCGCAAGACCGACTACTTTGATTTAGTCGTCCTCTCGGTGGGCTTAACGCCCAGTGCCGGGCTGCCGCAATTGGCCAAGGGCTTAGACATCTCCCTAAACGAAGAGGGCTTTGTCAAAACCCAAACCTTCACCCCTGTTTCCAGTAGTCGCCCGGGCATCTTCGCCTGCGGCGCCATTAATGAACCCAAAGACATCCCCACCACGGTCATGGAGGCTTCGGCCGCCGCCGAAGGGGCTGGTCGAGAGATTGCCGAGGCTAGGGGCACGAGAACCAAGAGCCGCAGCTATCCCGAAGAGAGGGATATCCAAGGCGAAGTGCCTAGGATCGGAGTCTTTGTCTGTCACTGCGGCATCAATATCGCCTCAGTAGTTAACGTAAGCGAGGTCGTTGAATACGCCAAAAACCTCCCCTTCGTTGAACTGTGTCAGAACAACCTTTTTACCTGCTCTTCTGACACTCAGACCAAGATCAAAGAAGCCATCATCGAAAACAAACTCAACCGCGTGGTCGTGGCTTCCTGCTCGCCTAGAACCCACGAGGGTATGTTCCGCGAGACCTTAGCCCAGGCTGGTCTCAACAAGTACCTCTTTGAGATGGCCAACATCCGCGACCAGAACTCCTGGGTCCACCAAAAGGAGCCCGAGAAGGCCACCCAAAAGGCCAAGGATCTCTTGCGCGGCGCGGTAGCTAAGGCCGCCCTCCTCTACCCAATGTACCAGACCAAGATGGGCTTAACCCGCGAGGCCCTGGTCGTTGGCGGCGGCGTGGCCGGCTTAAACTCCGCTCTATCCATCGCCGAACTCGGTTTCCCGGTTACTTTGCTTGAGCAAACCGGGCAATTGGGCGGCAACGCCCACAAACTCTTCTCCCGGGAAAAGGATGTCCGAGGCTACGTTAAAGAGCTAGTGGCTCAAGTTGAAGCCCATCCCCTGGTTACTGTCCACCGCAACACCGTACCTAAGAGCTCGTCGGGTTTTGTCGGTAACTTTGAAACCCACTGCGAGGGCCCAGAAGGCGAATTCACCATCAAGCACGGGGCCACGGTCTTAGCCGCTGGCGGTCACGCCCATCAGCCCAAGAGCTATCTCTACGGCGAGAGCCACCGGGTGATGCTCTCCTTAGACATGGACGAACTCTTAGCCACCAATGACCCCTTGGTCACCAAACCCAACCAAAACTTTGTCTTCATTCAGTGCGTGGAATCCCGCGAGCCCGAGAGGCCCTACTGCTCGAAGGTCTGCTGCACCCACTCCATTGAGAGCGCGCTGACTATTTTGGACCGCAACCCCCAGGCTACTATCTATATACTCTACCGCGACGTCCGCACCTATGGGTTCCGCGAGGAACTCTACCTTGAGGCCAGAAGTCGCGGGGTCCGCTTCATCCGCTACGACACTGATTCCAAACCTCAGGTCAATAATCCCAAGCCCGGCGGCCCTCTGACGGTCACGGTGGTCGATCACGTCATCAGAAGGCCTTTGGCCATCGAGGCCGACTACTTGATCCTAGCTAGCGGTATTGACCCCAACCCGATGAAAGAGGAGATTGTCGAAGTCTTCAAGGGACAACTCACCGCCGAAGGCTACCTCTTAGAGGCCCACATGAAGCTGCGGCCAGTCGATCTGGCTACTGAAGGTCAGTATCTGGCCGGTCTAGCTCACTATCCCAAGCCATTAGAGGAGACTATCGCCCAGGCCAAGGCTTCGGCGGCTAGAGCCGTGACCATCTTGGCCAAATCTCACATCATGGTTGGCGGCGTTATCGCCGTGGTTACCCCTGAAAAGTGCGCCGTCTGCTGCACCTGCGTCCGGGCCTGCCCGGTGTCGGTGCCCAAGATCGTCCGCAACGACGAAGATCCGGCCCTTCGCGGCCATGCCTTTATGGAACCGGCCATCTGCCAAGGCTGCGGCGTCTGCGTCTCAGAGTGCCCTGGCAAGGCCATTCGGCTACAGTTCTTCACCGACGACCAGCTACTGGCCAAGATTGAGGCCATGGTCGAAGACAAACCGGTCGCCGCCGAAGGTTGACCTTAGGACTAAATTCCCCTACCGGGGGCTTTGGCCCCCGGTTAGGCTTAATATAGCTTTTTTCAACCCCCGCCCCCAAGGCGGGCCTGCCGCCAGGAGCTTGTATGAGTGAAGAATTCGAACCCCGGATCATCGCATTTTGTTGCCAGTACTGCGCTTATAGCGCGGCTGATATGGCCGGATCTATGCGCTTGCAGTACCCGTGCAACGTTGAAATTGTCCTGATACCCTGCACCGGTCGTTTTGACGTCATCTTAGCCCTCAAAGCCTTTGAAAGCGGGGCTGACGGCGTCTACGTGGCCGGTTGCCTGGAGGGCAACTGCCACTTCCTGGACGGCAATATCAGGGCAAAAAAGCGGGTGGCCTATTTGAGGAAGGAACTCGAGAGTATCGGCGTGGAGCCCGATCGTCTGGCTATGTACAACCTGTCGGCTTCCCAGGGGCCCAGGTTTGCTGAGATCGTCAAGGAGTTCTCCGACATAGTCACTGGTTTGGGGCCAAGCCCCATGAGAAAAAAACTGGCGGCCTAGCCGGCCTTAGTCCAGGAAGTGGAGACATTGACATGATTATTGCTGAAAGAAAGCCGGTTGATGAGATCAAAGGATTCATCGAAGGCAAGAAGAAGGTTCTGGTGGTAGGCTGTCGTGGGTGCGTGACGGTCTGTAACGCTGGCGGGACCAAAGAAGTGGGAATTTTGGCCTCTCTGTTGCGGCTTGACGCCCAAAAAGACGGTCGGGATCTGACCGTTGATGAGCATACCCTTGAGCGGCAGTGCGACCCGGAATACATCGATGAACTGGTGGAGTTGGTCGAAAAGAAGTACGACGCCATTTTATCGATGGCCTGCTCGGTGGGCCCCCAGTTTCTGGCTCGGCGCTATCCCAAAGAGAAGATCTACCCGTCTCTGAACACCTGCTTCATCGGCGGCGCCTTAGCTCACGGGATTTGGGCCGAACATTGCCAGGCTTGCGGAAATTGCATCATCCACAACTTTGGCGGCATGTGTCCCATCAGCCGCTGCTCTAAGAGCCTCTTAAATGGACCTTGCGGTGGTTCAGCCGGCGGCGTCTGCGAGATCAGTAAGGAAGTCGAGTGCATCTGGCATTTGATCGCTACCAAGGTTATGGAAGAAAACCGTCTTGATGAGTTCGCCCCCATCCAGCCAATTAAAGACTGGTCCTCCAGCCGCGACGGTGGACCTAGAAAAATCGTCAGGGAGGAGTTGGTGAAATGACGCGTGAACTTAAAACCAACAGCCGACTGGAAAAAGTTCTAGTCTCCGGCGCCTTTGCCGTGACCGGCGAGCTAGGGCCACCTCGCCACTGTAGCGCCCATGAGGTGGCCGAAAAGGCCAAACACTTAGTTGGCAATGTCGACTCAGTCAACATCACCGACAACCAGACCGCCGTGGTCCGCATGTCCTCCCTGGCCGCTGGCCTGCTGGCCCAAAAAGAGGGCTTGGAAGCCAACATGCAGATGGTCTGCCGCGATCGCAACCGCATCGCCATGGAATCTGACCTCTTAGGCGCCCACGCCTTGGGCATCAATAACATCTTGGCCTTAAGCGGCGACCATCAAAAATTTGGCGATCACCCGCAGTCCAAAAACGTCTTTGACCTCGATTCCATTAACTTAATCCAGGTCATCAAGATGATGCGCGATGAAGGCCGCCTCTTATCCGGTCAAGAGCTGCCGCCGGAAGGCCGTCCCAAGCTCTTTATCGGCGGCGCCTATAACCCCTTCGCTGATCCTGAGGACTACCGCGTCCACCGCGTGGCCAAAAAAGTGGCTGCCGGAGCTGACTTCCTCCAGAGCCAGTGTATTTATGACATGGACCGTTTTCGCAGGTTTATGGCCAAGGCCGTGGACATGGGACTGACTGAGAAGACCTATTTCTTAGCCGGCGTTACCCCCCTAAAATCCTTAGGCATGGCCAGGTATATGAAAAACAACGTCCCGGGCATCACCGTCCCCGACTCCTTAATCGATCGCCTCAAAGGCGTGCCCAAAGAGAAACAGGCCGAAGAGGGCATTAAGATCGCCTGCGAGCAGATCCAAGAGTTCAAGGAGATGAAAGGCGTGGCCGGCGTCCACTTGATGCTGATTGAATGGGAGCACATGGTCCCAACCATCGTCAAAGAGGCCAAACTGGTTCCCAGGCCGCAGGTCTAAGGGAATCTAAACTAGATCTGAGCCGAGTCTGAGCTAAGCCTGAGTCCGAGCGAAGTCTAAGTCCGAGCTAAGCCTGAGCCAAGCATAAGCTAAGCCTAAGCTACGCCTGAGCTAAGCCTGTACCAGTTCTGATCTCAAAAGAGCCCACAAACCTGCCGTCTCGTCCCGCCCCGTTGCTTCGGGGAATTATCACAACGTGGTTGGGAGAGCCAGTTCGAGGCGGCAGGCTTTGGGATCCATTAACCAAGGCGGGTTTAAACCCGCCTTAGTTTTTTTTATAAACTTATCGCGACAATTAATTTGTTTTATGGCCAAAAATGAGGCCTATGCCAATGGACTAGATGTTTTTACCCTAGGTCAGACCTTGATTTTTGGTGCACGAATAATTATACTTTCTTAAGCCTTTGGGAAATCGCCCCGAGGTAAACTTGATTAAATCAATAAAATTGCTAAACCCCCTCTGTTGGAGCCGACCAAATGATAGAAAAACAAGCCCCTAAGAAACCCAGTTCAATCGAAAAAGTATGCCACGATAGCGAATGCGCGGAAAGAATCTCTCTTTTAGAGCCTGATCAGCTTAATCTCTTCAAAACTTTTACCTATTGTCCATATTGTGCAGAGGAGTTGATGTTAATCTGCCAAAATTGCAGAGAACAGCTCAACAGCTTCGAGTATAAGTACTGCCCTTGGTGCGGCTCGGAGTTTAAGGACCCCGAGGGCAAGTAATATCAAACACCTCCAAGCGAAATCAAAAAAGTTAATAGTATTATAAAATAACAAAATTAAAGCAAGTTCTTTTCAACGCATATTGACCAGCCAGGACCAGACCACTAAATAATCTATTAGGAGATTTTTTTATGAGTTCTCTAGATCCCCGTCTGCCGCTTCTGGATGATTTCGACCTCAAAGATAAGATCGTCTTAGCCAGGGTCGACCACAATGTGGTTGAAAAGGGCCTTATTAAGGATTCCTTTCGCATCGACTCAACCTACGGTCTTATCCATTACATCGCCGCCAAAGGCGGCTTCCCCATCTTGATGACCCACGTGGGCCGGACCAGAGATAAAAAAACCGGCTTCATCAAAACCGGGCCCGGGACCTCTGTCGATAGCGTGGTCGCCTATTTAAACCGCAAAATTCGCGGCGGCTTTGTGGTCCCCCCGCTTGACGTCCACCCTGAAAATGGTATTGAGAGCCTCCCGGCTGAAAAAATGGCCCCTTATTTAGCTAAGCTAAAAAATCGCGAGATTGGGGGGATCTATTTACCCAACACCCGCTGGTTTGCCGGCGAAGAATCCAAAGACGAACGGACCAAAAAGCTGGCTAGCGATCTGGCCGCTCTAGCCGATATTTACGTTAACGACGCCTTTGGCTCCTGGCAGCCCCA
>JAITJB010000304.1 GCA_031279155.1 Deltaproteobacteria bacterium
GGCTCCTACAATTCTGGGCTTTACTTTTTTAACGCCGGCTTTTTAGCGGCCCCGGTAGTACGAGACGCAAGATAAAAATTACAGCCAGCTCGTTAACCACTGATATTATTGGATTTATATGTTGGTTCAATACGAAGAAGCCGCAACGATGGGCCAGCCTTAAATTAGTAGATTGAAAAGAAAAGCAAAATCCTTAGCCTCTGAGGATTTTATCCTGTAAATTCCCTTCAATCGTGTTGACGGCTACTTAAAGTCAATGTTAATATGACTACGAATTTTTGCCTCTTTAAGGCTAATGCCAATGGATTTACGCGCTTTCATAGGCCCTGGTGTTCATCCCGTGTTCCTTCAAGGCGACAGTTGCCAACAAGAACCCTGGGGCCACGTCTTAAGTCGGCCCAACCGGCCACTGAGCTGGCTAGTCCGGGACTGCCCGAGCCCTGGCTCGCAGATCGCCATCTCGTTGAGCTTACCCGACTTCAGTCTTGACCCTGACGGGAGTTTATGTCCCAAATCCGGGGCCCTGGCCCGGGTCGTCCTTTTGGGCTTAATTAAGAAATCCCGTCCCCTGGAAGGGGCCCATGTCTTAAAATTCACCAGCCTTATGAGGGTTTTAGATTGAGCCTGTTCGGGCTAGATCTTTGGCTTACCTAAGGATTGGCCTTGCATCTGCTGGCCACGGTATAGTACTATATGGATAGGCTGTGGCTAATACGCATTTTTTCCGGTCGTTTTCACAATTTTTCTTAGTTTTTTACCATAAAATTTTAAACATTTTATAAAAGACTTTAAGTTCTTGAATTTACTTCATTGCAGTCTATTAGTCAATTGCCTCATAATTAAAGTTGCCTCAAAGTCGGCCCGCCAAGGTAAAGCGGTATAAAGCCCGCGACGTTAATGATCAAAAAATGCTTCCTTCGTTTTGACTGGCCAAAAAGATCTGGCTACCTAAAAATTGAAATGGACTAAACACTTCCGAAGGTAACTTTACATAGCCCGAAAGGGCTCAATTCCTCCCCATGGCCAAAGCCAGGGATTTGTTTGAGAGATTTTGATGAGCGCCAAACCACCGGTTATCGGTTTTGAACTCGGGGTAGGAGAATTCCGCATCGTTACCCCCGAGGCCGTCTATCAGATCAGGGTATTGCCAGAGTTGGTGGCGGCTAACACGGATCTAGGAGTCTTGGTTCCACAACTGACCAAGGGAACGCCGCCGGCCCAAGGCGCCTCTTTTGTCCCGCCCGTCTCAAATTCCTTGCCGCACACTGTCTCAACCTCGCCCGACGGCGCCGGCTTTTTCCAGGAGATTTCCGAAGAGCTCTTCGAACGAGTAGGTCAACTGGCTCGTCAACTTTCGGTTTCAGTCGGAGAACTTCCCGCCTTAGGCCAGCAAGATTTATCCAAGACCGGCCATGATTTGGAGGACGCCAAAGGTCAGCTCGAGGAGGTAGTTGAGTTAACCGAAAAGGCCTCCATGACCATAATGGATCTGGCCGATCAGATCCAATCGGATATGGATAGCTTAAACCGTCAGATGACCGATCTAAGCCAACTGGAATCGCTTTTGAGCGCCTCAAACGCTGAACCTAGTGAGGCTAGCGATTCAGAATCTAACGGCCATCAAGGGCCAAGTTTGATAGATAAATTTAACGAGCTTAAGAGCGCCGTCGATCTTTTAGAAAGCCATGAGCCGCATGTTGAGATAGAGCCAAGCGAGCCCCACCAAACCGTGGTCTTCGATTTAGGTACGGTCTTTCAGACGCTTTACGAATTTTGTACTAACGAATCTGTTAAAGATCACATAAAAGCTATGATTGCCGCAAACGATCAGGGCCAGTTTGATACCCAAAGCGCCTTAGATCAGATGGGCGCTCAAGCGGCCAGTTTAGAGCCCGATGATGGTTTTTATAATTTCCCCATCCCGGCCCTCCTAAAAATCCTCTACGCTAGCACGGAATCCGATGAATACCGAAAGACCCTAAAAAAGATGAACCAAACGGCGGGTAGCATCTTTTTGGAAAATAACCTGCCCCTAGAAGGCCGCCTGGAAACTATTGAGGTAACTAGCTCTGAGCCAGAACCCCAACCTCAGGCAACTAACGACAAAAGCCCGGTTGATTCGGTTAAAGCCTTAACTGATCAATTGGGTCAGATGCTAAAATCACCGCCGCCTGCGGCCTTAACTGCCCCAACGCCTGATGGTTATACCTCTATCCCGGTAGCCGACCGCGATACTATATTAAAGACCGTAGCCACCTCCGAAAAGCTAGCTAAGAGCACGACCCTCCACCTGACCCACATCATGGAAGCTTTGTCGTTCCAAGATCTTTCTGGTCAGCGCATTAAAAAGATCGTCGATCTCATAGGCGAAATTCAAGTTCAGCTCCTCTCCATGCTAGTTAGCGTTAACACCAAGATCAAGGCTCACCACGAGTCGCCCACCACGGTCCGTCCCAAGGAAGAGACCGAGAAGGTGGCCCAGGCCGAAGTCGATCGGATGCTGGAAAAGCTCTCGGCTGAACCTAGCGATCTTAAGGGTCCGGGCGCCGAAAACCGCCTCGATCAAGGGGCTGTTAACGATCTTTTGGCTCAGTTGGGCTTTTAAAAAGCCGAGCAGCCGTAGCCGGGCCAAGCCGAGCCTAGCTCGGCTACGGCTATAAACGCGCCTAGTCTATAAACTCGCTTTGCTTTTATATTCGCTTGGTCTATAAACGTACTTTGTTTGTAAACGCACTTTGTCTGTAATCGTCTTAGTCTGTAAACGTTCTTTGTCTTTGAGATAAGGCTTCTGAAGGCTCTTTTGGGTAGGCCGATTGAACAGTCGGCTACGAGGTTTAAAATGAAAGCTCTAGCCGCGTTGATCTGGTTGACTTTCCTACTATCGGTCGTAGGCTGCGTCCAGGTTAGCGAACGGACACCTGTTAGTCCTACACCTAAGCCTAGCGATCTGACCATCCAGGCCGGTCAGGCTTACGATAGGGGAGATTACGCCACTGCCGCTAACCTTTACCGTAGGTATCTAAGCCAAAACCCCCAAAGCCCTCGCCGCGAAACCATCTT